>DASWOO010000787.1:0-1742 GCA_036404335.1 Kofleriaceae bacterium | reverse complement strand
GGTCAATTTGCCGACCTGGTCGCCGCGTTCAACGGCGGGTTCAAGGCCGAGCACGGCCACTTCGGCATGATGGTCGACGGCGTCACCCTGCTCGCGCCGCGCGACGCCTCGTGCACGATCGGCCTCTACCAGGACGGCAGCGTCGCGATCGCCACCTACCCCGCGCTCAAGGACCGCGAGGCCGACCTACGCGCGTACCGCCAGACCCCGCCGTGCCTGGTCGAGGCCGGCGCGATCAACCGCCGCCTGTCCGACACCGCCACCGGCTGGGGCGCCGCGGTCGGCGGCGACACCGTGATCCGACGCAGCGCGCTCGGCCTGTCCGCCGACGGCAAGACGCTGTTCTACGGCCTCGGCGAGTCCACCACCGCCGACTCGCTCGCGCGCGCGATGCTGGCCGTGGGCGCCGCCGACGCCGCGCAGCTCGACGTCAACGCCACCTACCCGCGCTTCCTGTTCTACAGCCACCCGGCGAACGAGCCGCCCAGGGTCGACAGCGCGCTCATCCCCGACGTCGACTTCAAGAAGCACGAGTACGTCGGCGCCGCCGAGACCCGCGACTTCTTCTACCTGACCCGCAAGTAGCGCTACGGCGGCAGGATCTCCCAGCCCTTGAGCTCGAGCTTGTCGTCGACCGAGATCTTGAGCTTGCCGGTCTTGTCGCCGTCCTTGACGCTGCACATCAAGTTGCCGTCGGGCGGGCGCGGCAGGTAGGCCGCGGCACCGCAGTCGACGGTCACGCCGGCGCCGGCCTTCTCGCGCACGGCGGGCGTGACGCGCTCCTCGACCTTGGCCTTGGCCAGGAGCGGCGGATCGAGGTGCCAGTCCGAGGGCACGAGCTTGTCGTCGAAGTCGATCACGGCCTTGGTCTTGACCTCGACCTTGGGGTCGCCGGCGGCGAGGTCGCAGTGCAGCTTGCGCTGGACGTCGAGGAACGCGAGCGGATCCTTGCCGCAGTCGAGCCGGACCGGGCCGCCGAGCTGCTTGCCGAGATCGTCGGTCAGCGCGGGCACCAGCTTGGCGAGCTGGACCGCCGGGCCGTCGTGCCACTTGTTCTCGAACGCCAGCGTGTGATCGTCGTTGATCTTGCTGATCGTCAGGTCGAGCGGGTAGGTCTTCTTGCCGTCGAGCTCGATCTGGCAGGTGAACACCGCGCCCTGCTTGGGCTGGACGCCGCTCGGGCACGAGACCTTGGTCGGGTTCATGCCCTGCGCCTTGGTCTTGTCGCGCAGGTCGGCCTCGAGCTTCTTGCTGTCGACCTGCTGGCCGCAGCCCGCCAGGATCGCGATCACCGGTACCGCCACACGCGCAAATCCACGCATGGCGCCATGTTCGCACATCGCGCCCCGGACATCTATGATCGAGCCGTGGGCAAGATCTTCGTCGTGGTCGTGATGGCGTGGCGGATCGGCGTGGCGCGCGCCGACGGCGTCGAGCTCGACACCGCCCGGGCGCTGCTGCCGGGCGCGGCTGAGTGCGCCGATATCCCGTGCCTGATCGGCCGCGCGTATCGCGGCGACCCGGCGGGTGAGGTCGCGCTCGGGCTGTGGCGCGATCGCGGCGACGTCGCGGGCGTGGGCCCCGACGAGCACATGGACGGCGGCTACCGCGGGATGATCCACCTGGTGCCCGCGCTGCCGATCGGCCGCGATCGCCGGCACCTGGTGTGGGTCGCGGCCGCGCTGCGCGGGTTCGACGAGCTGATGGCGAGCCTGTTCGCCGATCAGCCGGCGCCGCGCTAT
>DASWOO010000786.1:0-2490 GCA_036404335.1 Kofleriaceae bacterium | reverse complement strand
CTGCGTCAACTGGCCGGATCGCGCCGAGACCGAGGCGCGGATGGCCAAGACCCTGGGCCTGCAACCGTACGAGCGCCCGGTGATGTGCCTGGCGATCGGCTATCCCGACATGCACGAGAAGGTGCCGTACTCGCAGAAGCTACCGCTCGACGAGCTACGCGCCTATAACCGGGTCGCGAAGTGAAGCCCCCAGGGAATGCGATGCTGAACCAGGTCACCAACTACGTCTCGAAGAAGCTGATCAACCTCGGCACCAAGCTGTCGCCGCTCGCCAACGACCTGGCGTGGATCATCCCGGACACCACGGCCGAGGATCGGGCGATCATCGCCGAGGCGTCGAAGTACACGTCGACCCACCCGGTGGCGCAGTGGGCGTTCATGCAGGCGATCAACCAGATCCACCAGCGCCAGATCCCCGGTGACATCGTCGAGTGCGGCGTGTGGAAGGGCGGCAACCTGGTGATCGCCGGGCTGATGCGCAAGCGCCTGGGCTTCGACCGCAAGATCTGGGGCTACGACACGTTCGAGGGCATGACCCAGCCGCACGCCAATGACGTCAAGCCCGGGTTCAACGTCGACGCCGCGGCCAAGTTCCTGTCGCGCAAGCGCGATGGCCACGTCTAGTGGTGCTACGTGCCGCTCGCCGACGTCGAGCGCAACTACCGCGACGCCGTCGGCGACCTCGAGGTCAAGCTGATCAAGGGCGACGTCGCCGACACGCTCAAGGTCGAGGACAACCTGCCCGAGCAGATCTCGATCCTGCGCTGCGACACCGACTTCTACACGAGCACCAAGCTCGAGCTCGAGATCCTCTATCCGCGGCTGGTCAGCGGCGGCATCCTGATCATCGACGACTACGGCGTGTGGGCGGGCTCGCGCAAGGCGGTCGACGAGTACTTCGGCGGCAAGCCGCCGTGGCTGCACTACATCAATCGCGGCGTGCGGCTGATGGTCAAGCCGTGACCCTGGGGCCAGCGCCGGCGCTGATCTTCGACTTCGACGGCACGCTGGTCGACACCATGCCGATCCACTTCGAGGCCTACCGGCAGACGTTCGCCGAGGCCGGGATCGAGCTGGCGCCGGGCGAGTTCTATGCGCACATCGGCGGCAAGGCGAGCGAGACGATCCCGCGGTTCCTCGCCGGGCGGCCGTGCGGGCGCTCGGTCGCCGAGCTGCACGCGCGCAAGCAGGTGATCGCGGTGGAGCTGCTGGCCAGCGAGCCGATCCCGGTGCTGGCGGCGGCGACCCTGCTGCAGGCCTGGCACGGCGCGGCGCCGATCGCGCTGGCGTCGTCGGGCTCGCGCTCGGGGATCGAGCTGGTGCTCGAGCGGCTGGGCTGGCGGGCGATGTTCGACGTGGTCGTGACCGGCGGCGACGTCGCGCGCGGCAAGCCGGCGCCGGACTTGTTCCTGCTCGCGGCCGAGCGGCTGGGCGTCGCGCCGCCGCGCTGCCTGGTGTTCGAGGACACCGACGACGGCGTGGCCGCGGCCCGCGCGGCGCAGATGGCGGTGTTCGACGTCCGCCTGGCGCCGGCGCCGTCGCTGGCGAGGGCGCGTTGACCGAGCTGCTGCGCGATCCGCTGCTGTCGGACGCCGCCGACGCGCGCACGCTGTCGGGGCTGTCGGGCGCCCGCGTCGTGCTGATGACCCGCGACGGCCGCCGCTGGTTCGTGCGTAAGGCGGCGCGCGATCCGGCCGGCAGCGCGCGGCTCGCCCGCCAGCTCGCCAAGCAGCGCGCGTTCGTCGCCTCGCTGGGCGACGCGCTCGACGGCGCGGTCCGGGTCCCGGCGATCCTGGGCGAGGGCGAGCTCGACGGCCGGTTCTACTTCGACATGGAGTTCGTGCGCGGCGTCGATGGCATCAGCTACCTGCGCCGCGCCAGCTACCCCGAGGTCGTCACCGTCGCCGACAAGCTGTGCCGCTACCTCGACGAGATTGCCGTCCGGCCCAGCGTCGGCGCCGGCGCGCCCACCCTGTTCGACGCGCTGTACGGCAAGCTGTGCGAGGTCCACCGCAAGACCGCCGCGCTGCCCGGCGAGATCCTCGCCAAGCTGTTCCTGGCGCTCGAGCAGCTGCGCAACGCCACCGCCGGGCTCGCGCCGAGCCTGTGCCACGGCGACCTGACGCTCGAGAACCTGGTCGTCGACGAGCACGGCACGTTCTGGCTGCTCGACCTGCTCGACGCGCCCTACGAGCACTGGTGGCAGGACGTCGCCAAGCTGCACCAGGACCTCGACGGCGGCTGGTACCTGCTGCACCAGCCGGCGATCGGCCGCGGCGTGCTCGATTACGTCAGCCGCCGCGTGCTCGGCGCCGCGGTCGCGCGCGACCCGGTCTACGCCGAGATCCACGCCGTGCTGCTGGCGTGCACGTTCGTCCGCATCCTGCCCTACGCCCGCACCGCCGAGGAGCGCGCGTTCGTCACGGCCCGGGTCGAGCATTATTCGAGGAGCCCATGAAGGTCATTGTCCCGTGCGGCGGCAAGTCGAGC
>DASWOO010000785.1:0-1892 GCA_036404335.1 Kofleriaceae bacterium | reverse complement strand
CCGCGGCAGGTCGCTGCGATCGAGGACCTCGCCGGCGGTGGTGTGCGGATGCCCGGTGCCCGACGCGGACGGCCGGGCCGCCAGGATCTGGGTGGCGAGCGAGTCGGTGGTCACCGCCGGGAGTCCCCCGACGCGCGTGGGAGAGCTCGGGTCGGCCTGCGTCGAGTCTTCCACGGCCTCACAGGGTAGCTCGCGGCCGGACGCTGCCCATCGCGCAGTGGGGTAGCCAAGTCCTGTCGGGCAGTTAGCGGACGGCGAGCCGGGCCGTAACCCCGCTCGTACCAGCAGCGTAAGCTATGCAAGGAGCACGCATGCGCGACCACCGCCGACCCGACCTCGAGCGCTACCCGGAGATCCAGCCCGCGTGGGATCGCCGGCAGTTCATCAAGTCGGCCGTGGCCGGCACCGCGTTCGCCGCGCTCGGCGGCGCGCTGGTCAAGCTCGCCGCCGATGACCTGACGCGCGAGGCCCACGCGGCCAAGCGCGTCGACGGCAAGTCGCGGCTGCCGCCCGGCCAGCGCTCGCTCGAGGCGCTGCGGGCGATGGGCGGCGAGGAGGGCGACCCCGACGTGCGCAACTTCAAGCTCAAGGTCCACGGCGCGGTGAAGTCGCCATTCGAGATCAACTACGAGGGTCTGCTCAAGCTGCCGCAGGTGACCAAGGAGGCCGACGTCCACTGCGTGACCGGCTGGTCGCTGATCGGCGGGCTGTGGAAGGGCGTGCAGATCGCGACCCTGGCCGAGAAGGCCGAGGTCAAGGGCGACGCGAAGTTCGTGATCTTCGAGGCGGCGCATGGCTTCACCGCGAACGCGCCGCTCAAGGAAGCGACTGCGGACACCGCGATGGTGACTTACCGGCTCAACGGCAAGCCGTTCGCGACCGAGCACGGCGCGCCGGTCCGCGGCCTGGTGCCGGATCTGTACTTCTGGAAGAGCGCGAAGTGGATCACCGGGATCAAGTTCGAGCGCACCGATGAGCCGGGGTACTGGGAGACCCGTGGGTACAACAATCACGCCGATCCGTGGAAAGAGGAGCGGTATGCCTGACCTCGCCGAAGGCGAGGCCGTCAGCCGTGATCCCGCCAGGCCAGCGGCCCGCAAGCCGCCGCCGAAATTCTCCGAGCAGCTGAGCAAGCGCTGGCGCGCCTGGCTACGCGCGCTGCACCGCGACATCGGCTACCTCGCCGTCGGGTTCACCGTGCTCTACGCGCTGTCGGGGATCGCGATGAACCACATCGACGACTGGGATCCCAACTTCCACGCCCAGGAGCGCACGCTGAAGATCGCGCCGCTCGCCGGCGGGCTGTCCGACGCCGACGCGGTCAAGCGGATCGGCGACGCGACCGGGCTGTCCGGCCCGACCGACGACGTGTACCGCGCTGGCGACGAGGTCCGCGTGACCTATGCCGGGGGCAGCAAGGTCACGGCGATCGGTGACACGGTCACGGTGCAGATCCGGCGCGATCGGTTCTTCTTCCGCGTCGCCGACTGGCTGCACGCGACGCGCGGCAAGCAGGCGTGGAAGTTCATCGCCGATATTTATGCCGTGCTGCTGCTGTACCTGGCGATCAGCGGCGTGTTCATGATCAAGGGCAAGCTGGGCCTGCGCTGGCGCGGGGCGTCGCTGATGGCGCTCGGTCTGCTCGTGCCGGTCGGCTACATCGTGCTGTCGGGCGGGCCCGGCGCGCAGACCACGGAGCGCGTCGCGGCCAACCCGGGACAGGCCGACGGTGACGCCAGCCCGAAGCCGACCGCGATCAAGCCGCTCGCGCCGGCGGCGAAGCCGGCCGCGCCTGCGAAGCCCGACGACGGCATCACGCCGCTGCCGTCCGACGACAACTGATCCGCGCTTCGCGCTGGCCGAGTCCAAAGGACACGATGGGTCGCGACGCG
>DASWOO010000784.1:0-1723 GCA_036404335.1 Kofleriaceae bacterium | reverse complement strand
TGGCGATGGTCAAGCCCGAGCTGATCGCCTACCCCGAGCTCGATGATCTGCTGCAGCGCTGCCTCGCCAAGTCGCGCGATCACCGGCCGGTGGACGCGGCGCAGATGGCGCGCCAGCTCGCGGCGCTCGAGGCCACGCTGCGCCGGCCGCCGGGGATCGCGCCGGCACCGGCGCAGCTCGCGGGGGCGCTTTCGCTCGCGCCCACGCCGGTGTCGCCGGCCCGCGCGCGGGCCCGGGCGACGACGTCGGCGGACGCGGCGCCGGGGGCGGCTTCGGGCGCGGCGTCGGGGCGCACCGCGTTCCACTCGTCGAGCTTCTTCCGCGCGATCGAGGGCGTCGACCTCGCCGCGCTGGGCACGGCCCGGACCGAGGCCGTCGATACGCTGTCGACCGCGGCGTCGAGCGCCGAGCTGCGGCCGGTCCGGCCGGCGTCGCGCAAGGCGCTGTACCTGGCGCTCGGCAGCGTCGCGGTCGTCGCGGCGGTCGCCGGCGCGTTCGGCATCCTCGCCCACCGCGGCGACGCGCGCGGCGAGCATGAGGACCGGCCGCCGCGGCCGCCCGTGCCCGTCGCGCAACCGGCGCCCGTGCAGCCCGCGCCCGCGCCGCCGACGCCGGACCCCGCGCCGATCGCGCAGCCGGCGCCGATCGCGCAGCCGGCACCGGACCCCGCGCCGACGCGGATCACGCAGCCGGTACCGGCACCCGCGCCGACGCCGATCGCGCAGCCGGCACCGGCACCCGCCCCGCGCAGGCTCGATCCGCCGGCGCACAAGCCGGCGATCCCCGCGCCGCTGGCCCCGGCCACGCCGGAGGTCGCCACCCACATCCACAACGCCGAG
Organism: Kofleriaceae bacterium; assembly: GCA_036404335.1. GTDB lineage: Bacteria > Myxococcota_A > Polyangia > Haliangiales > Haliangiaceae > JABFXX01. The sequence goes on along the minus strand of DASWOO010000784.1, from coordinate 884 downwards.
GATGCGCAGCGCGCCCACAAGGTGCTGCTGCAGCTCACCGAGGCCAAGCTCGCGCTCGACGCCGACCCGCACAACGCCCGCGCCCTCCTGCTGATGGGCGACGCCTTGCTGAGCAGTGGCGACACCAACCATGCTTGCCCCTACCTCCGGCTCGCCCGGCGCCTGCCGGAGGCCCGCGCCCGCGCGCGCGACGCCGGCTGCCCCGCCGATTGATTTGCCCGCCCCCGCCCCCTATCCTGCTCGGCGGTGACGACCAACGCGTCCGCGTCCGCGACCGTGCTGCCGGCGGCCCGCCTGACCCCTGGTCTGCAGCTCGGCGACTATCGCCTCGGCGCGCCGCTGTGGCCGCTGCGGATCGCCGATGCCTACCGCGCCGAGGGGCCCAAGGGCGCGGCCACGCTCTACGTGATCCACCCGCGGATCGCGCAGCACGCGGGCGTCCGCGATCAGGTCATCGCCGGGACCCGCGCCGCCGCCGCGCTGCCCGAGCACAAGCACCTGGTGCGGACGATCGCCGCGGGGCTGACCGGCGACGTCCTGTGGATCGCGACGGAAGAGGTCGACGGCTCGCTGATCCGCGAGCTGATGGCCAAGAAGCGCCAGGCCGGCGGCGCCGGGCTCGGTGCGCGCGCCACGGGCAACCTCATCACCGGCGTCGCCGCCGCGCTCGCCGACCACCTGCACGGCGCGCTGGCGAGCGAGTCGGTCGCGGTCAGCCGCACCGGCCGGGTCCGGGTCATCGATCTCGCGCTCGGCCCGGGCACGCTCGCCGCGACCGCCGCCGGCCTCATCCCCGCCGCCGCCACGCTCGCCCCCGAGCTGACCGCCGAGCCGGTGGCGACCCACGCCGCCGACGTGTTCGCGGTCGGCGCCCTGCTCTACGA
>DASWOO010000783.1:0-5061 GCA_036404335.1 Kofleriaceae bacterium | reverse complement strand
GTGCGTATCGCAAGCTGACCTTGACCGAGCGGCCGACGGCGCGGCCGATGCCCGAGGTCACGATCATCGACCTGCGGACCTACATGGCCGACGGCGAGGCGATGCTGTCGGCGCCGCTCACCGCGGCGATCGGCGAGACGCTCGCGGCCGGCGACCAGACGATCCTGTTCCTCAACCGGCGCGGGTTCGCGACGTTCGTGCTGTGCCGGGCGTGCGGCCACTCGTTCCGCTGCCCACACTGCTCGGTGTCGCTGACCTATCACCGGCACAACGACCGGCTGAGCTGTCACTACTGCGGCTACCAGCAGCGGGTACCCGAGACCTGCCCGAAGTGCCAGGCGCCGGCGATCGAGCGCAAGGGCCTGGGGACCGAGAAGGTCGCCGAGTCGGTCGCGGCGGCGTTCCCGACGGCGCGGGTCGCCCGGCTCGATCGCGACGTCGCGAGCGGCGCCAAGATCGAGGCGGTGCTGGCGCGGGTCGCGCGCCGCGAGGTCGACATCCTGGTCGGGACCCAGATGGTGACCAAGGGTCACGACTTCCCGGGGGTGACCCTGGTCGGGGTGCTGTGCGCCGACACCGGGCTGACCCTGCCGGACTTCCGGGCGTCGGAGCGCACGTTCCAGCTGCTGGCGCAGGTCGCGGGCCGGGCGGGGCGCGGCGACCGGCCGGGGCGAGTGCTGATCCAGACCTACCGGCCGGAGTCGCCGGCGGTGGTCGCCGCGGCGGCGCACGACTACGCGCAGTTCTTCGCGGCGGAGTCGGCCGCGCGGGCGGAGCTGGGCTACCCGCCGCACGGCCGGCTGATCGCGGTCCGGATCGACGGACCGGACGCCCACGAGGTCGCCGGCGTGGCGCAGCGGCTCGCCCAGCTCGCCGAGTCGGTGGCGCGGCGGCCCGGGTTCGAGGGGGCGGACGGGGTCGAGGTCGAGATCCGCGGGCCGGTCCCGGCGCCGATCGAGCGGCTGCGCAACCGGACGCGCTGGCAGATCTGGCTGCGCAGCGGCGATCGGCCGGCGCTGCGCCGGGTCGCCCGCGCCGTGGCGGCCGCCGAGGTGCCCAGCGCGGTGCGCGTCGGGCTCGACGTCGACCCGATCTCGGCGATGTAAGCCGCCAGTCTGCGGCGCCAGGGGCCGGCGCGGCGATGTATAGTCCGGGCCCGTTCGTCGAGGAAGCGTGGCCGAACCGTCTGATGCTGCTTGCGTGCTGGTCGTCGCCGATCCCGAACGGGTCGGCGAGCTGGTGACCGTGCTGGCCGAGCTGCCGGACGTGGCCGTGCTGGTCTCGACCGGCGGCGACGACACGATCGACCTGTTCGCCGAGCGCAAGCCGCCGGTGGTGGTGATGACGGCCAGCCTGCAGGTCGGCGACGCGCGGTCGCTGGTCCACGCGCTGCGCGCGATGGTGCCGCGCGCCGAGGTGTCGATCGTCGTCGTCGGCGACGAGGACGGGCCGATCCGCACGGCGCTCGACGCGCTGGATCTGGCGCCCGACCGGTTCGTGACCCGGCCGCTGGCGGCGCGCGCGCTGCAGTTCGCGGTGACCGGCGGGATGGAGACGGTGCGGATCGTGCGCGGCGGGGCGCCGCCGATCCCGCGGCCGCTGGCGATCGCCCAGGGCAAGCGCGGCGAGGCGTCGGCGACGGTCCGGCTGGTGCCGCCGGTGCCGGCGCTGCGCCCGGTGGTCCCGGCGGCGACCAGCGACGACGCGGCGGCGACGCGCGCGGCCAGCGACGAAGCGGCGGCGACGCGCGCGGCCATGCGGGCCCGGTGGGAGGCGCTGGCCGACGCGATCTACGAGGACGGCGTCGCCGAGCACCTCGACGAGGCCGCGCTGGCGGACCTCAGCGAGCCGGCGGCCCGCGCGGAGCCGGCGCCGGCGCACCCGGCGATCGTCATCAAGCCGCGGCGGCAGAAGACCGCCGAGCTCGACGTGATGGCCGAGCCCGACGTCGACCCCGTGCCCTTGCCGGTCGCAGCGCCAGACCCGGAGCCGCCGACGCGCGAGCCGACGCTGATCATCAGCGACGCCGGGCGCGATCGCGGGCGCGACGCGGTGCCCCCGGCGCGGACGCGGACCGGTGATCAGCACGTGGTGGTCGCGGCGCGGACGTCGTCGCAGGAGATCTGGTCCGAGCCGATGTCGATCCAGGCGATGGCCGAGCGCGAGCCGCGCGAGGAGCCGCGGCCCGCGCTGATCGACGTCGACGCGCTGGTCCTCGAGCGCCAGGCCCGGGCCGGGGCGCGCGACGAGGCGTTCGTCCGGCCCGCCGCGTTCGAGCGACCGAGCACGCAGGTCCACGCCTCGTCGTCGAAGTCGTCGCCGATCCTGCGCCCGCCGGCGCTGACCGCCGCCGCCGAGCTCGCCGCCGAGGTGCTCGACGATGATTTCGGCGAGGACTTCGCCGGGGCGTTCGACGAGCGGCTCGACGCCGACGAGCCCGACGTCGAGCCCGAGATCCAGCCCGACGCAGGTGGCCCGCCGCCGCCGCGCGACTTCGCGCGCGAGCTGCGCGCCAAGATGACCGTGATGGCGCAGCGGCTGTTCCAGGGCGACGCGCCCGCCGCCAGCGCCGACCACGCGCCGCGCCACGGCCACGAGACCGAGTTCGACCTGGCGTCGATCGGTGACGACCAGGAGCTGGGCGGCAGCGCCGAGCTCGAGGGCCGCGCCGACCGCCGCCACGAGCTGCGCGAGGTCCGCGAGTCGATGACCTCGCCGGGCTCGTGGGACAGCCAGGTCCGCGAGCGCGGCCTGCCCGACGCCGGCACGATCATGCGCGGCGTGTCCGACGCGGCGATGCTGCTCGCCAAGCTGTTCGCGCAGGGCACGACCGGCCGGGTCACGTTCCGCCGCGACGCCGGCGACGGGCCGGACGCGCAGGCCGTCGAGGTCGTGGTGTCGTTCGACCACGGCCGGCCGGTGTTCGCGCTGTCGAACGAGCCGCGCGATCGGATGGGCGCGCTGCTGGTCCGCGAGGGCAAGATCACCGCGTCGCAGTACGAGCGCTGCCAGACCGTGGTCGCGCAGTCCGGCCGGCGGATGGGCGAGATCCTCGTCGACTTCGGCTACCTCAAGCGCCGCGAGCTCCTGCCCGCGGTGCGGCGCCACGTCGAGGACATCGTCTACTCGCTGTTCGCCTGGGAGCGCGGCAGCTACGCGATCACCGTCGATGGCCAGCCGACGGCCGAGCGGATCCGGCTGTCCCGGCACCCGGCGGCGCTGATCCTCGAGGGCATCCGCCGCAAGCTCGACCGGCCGGTGCTCGAGCGCCTGCTCGGCCCGCCGTCGACCGTGGTCGAGGTCCGCGACCGCGACCGGCTCGGCGGCATCGTCAACCAGGGCGACCTGGCCGGCGAGGAGCGCGCCGCGCTCGCGGCGTTCGACGGCCAGGCCGACCTGGCGCAGGTCGCGCGCACCGCGGGCATCGAGCTCGCCGACGTGCTGCCGCTGGCGTGGGGGCTGTGCGTGCTCGGGCTGGCCTCGGCGCGCCGGGCCGACGCGGAGCTGGCCGCCGACGAGTCGACGGCGCTGGTCGGCGAGACCGACCTGGCGATCGATCGCGAGCGGGTCCGCGCGCGCTGGCAGCTGGTGACCGACGCCGACTACTTCGCGCTGCTCGGCGTGCGCCGCGACGCGACGGCGTTCGAGATCCGCCGGTCCTACCAGGCCGCGCGCCGCGACTTCGCCGCCGATTGCTTCCCGAGCGACCTGCGGCGCGAGCTGGCGCGCGAGCTCGACGACATCGCGCACGTGCTCGACGAGGCGTTCCGCGTGCTGCGCGATGACCGGCTGCGCCAGACCTACCTGGCGAACCTGGTCGATCGCTAGCGCGCGAGCACGGTGATCGCCCGGTCAGCGCTCGAGGCGCGCGGCGTAGAACGCGTCGGCGTCGGGCGGCCAGGTGCGATGCTCGGCGACGACGCGCAGGCCGGCGCGCCGGGCGAGCGCGGTGACCTGGTCGGGGCCCTCGGCGCGCGTGAAGGTGCAGACCGAGTAGATCAGCGCGCCGCCGGGCGCGAGGCGGGGCACGACGGCGTCGAGCAGCTGGCGCTGCAGGTCGGCGAGGCGCGGGACGTCGCCGGGCTTCAAGCGCCACTTGGCGTCGGGGTGGCGGCGAAGCACGCCAAGGCCTGTGCACGGGGCGTCGAGGACGATCAGGTCGTAGGCCCGGCCGAGCGGGGCGTCGGGGTCGAGCAGATCGCAGGCCTGGCGCGTCAGGCTCTGCACGCCGAGGCGCTGGGCGGTCTGCGCGGCGAGCGCGAGCTTGGTCGCCGACTGATCGGCCGCGTCGATCGGCGCCTGATCGCCGGCGAGCTCGGCGAGGTGCGTGGACTTGCCGCCGACCCCGGCGCAGGCGTCGAGGATGCGCTGGCCGGGGCGGGGCGCGGCGAGCAGGCCGACGCGCTGGGCGCCGGTGTCCTGCACGGTCCAGCGGCCGGCGACGAAGCCGGGGTTCTTGGCCGGGTCGCCGAGGTTGTCGAGGACCAGCGCCATCGACACGTCGGCGACGGGCGTGGCGGTGATCCCGGCGGCGGCCAGCTCCTCGGCGACGGCCTCGCGGGTCGCGCGCAGCGCGTTGACCCGGGCGACGATCGGCGCGGGCTGGGCGAACGCCGCGGCGATCGCAGCGAGCCGGTCCGCGTGCGCCGGCGCGTCGTCGAGCGCCGCGGCCAGCTCGTCGACGATCCAGCCGGGCAGGGAGTGCTCGACCTCGAGCCGGGCGCGGGGCTCGGCCGGCAGCGCCGGCTCGCCCGACGTCGCGAGCTTGCGCAGCACCGCGTTGCAGAACCCGGCGAGCTTGGCGCCGCCGGCCGCGCGCGCGGCGTCGACCGCGTCGTCGACCGCGGCGTAGCCGGGCACGCGATCGAGAAACAGCAGCTGGTAGGCGGCGAGCCGGAGCGCGATGATCACGCGCGGCGGGGTGCGCTTGAGATCGGCGTGGGCGGCGAGCGCGCGATCGAGCCGGGCGCGCTGGCGGAGCACGCCGTAGACCAGCTCGGCGCACAGCCGGCGATCGCGGTCGTCGAGCCCGGCGCGCGCGAGCTCGCCGTCGAGCGACAG
>DASWOO010000782.1:0-2802 GCA_036404335.1 Kofleriaceae bacterium | reverse complement strand
CCGGTGCAGCTCGGGCTCGACGGCGTGGGCCCGGATCATCAGCTCGATCACGCTGCGGATCGCCTGGGCCATCGGCAGCTGCGCGACCCGGGTCAGCTCCGACAGCACGAGCGACGTCATGTCCTCGACGTGCTTCTCGATCAGCGCGCCGACCAGCGCCGCCTTGTTCGGGAAGTACTGGTACAGGGACCCGATCGACACGCCGGCGGTCTCGGCGACCAGGTTGGTGGTCAAACCATCGAACCCATGCTTGACCAGAACGCGAGCGGTCGCCTCCAGCACGGTCTCCACGGTCGCGCGGCTGCGCGCCTGCCGGGGGCGTTTTCGAGGCGTGGTACGGACTTGGCGCTGCATGAGACCTCCATCGCGACCGACCCGGGGATGCGAGTTGGCAATGTGAGTAAACGCTCGCATTCTAGACAGCGATGGCAACGCTGTCCAGCTCCCTCGCCGCCCCGCGCAGCTTCGCGCCCGGCATCCCCGCCGTACCCGGCCTGCCGCTCGTCGGCAACATGCTCGCGTTCCGCCGAGACCGGCTGGCGTTGTTCGAGCACGCGTCGCGGCTCGGCCGGCTCGCGCGGGTGACGCTGGGGCCGATCCCGCTCTACGTCGTGACCTGCGGTGACCTGGCGCGCGAGGTGCTGGTCGATCAGGCCGCGACGTTCAAGAAGAGCGCCGGGCTGCAGTTCCTCCGGCCGCTGCTCGGCAACGGCCTGCTCACCGCCGAGGGCGACGATCACCGCCGGCATCGCAAGCTGCTCGCGCCGGCGTTCTCGCCCAAGCGGATCGCGAGCTACGCCGAGATCATGGTCGACGAGACCCGCGAGCAGGTGTCGCGGTGGAGCCCGGGCGATCGCATCGATCTGTCTGACGAGATGATGCAGATGACCCTGGCGATCGCCGGCCGGACGCTGTTCGGCGTCGATCCCCGGCGCGACGCCGACACCGTGGCGCGCGCGATCGAGCTCGCGATGCTGTCGATGACCGACAACCTGACCTCGATGCTCCGGCTCGGTTACCACTGGCCCCTGCCCCGCCACCTGCGGATGAAGCGCGCGGTCCAGCTGCTCGACGATGTCGTGTACCGGCTGATCGCCGAGGGCCGCAAGCTCGGCAGCGATCGCGGCGACGTGCTGTCGATGCTGCTGCTCGCGCGCGACGAGGAGGACGGCACCGGGCTGAGCGACCGCGAGGTCCGCGACGAGGTCATGACCTTGCTGCTCGCCGGCCACGAGACCACCGCCAACGCGCTGACCTGGGCGTGGTACGAGCTGGGCCGCAACGCCGGCTCGCTCGAGCGCCTCGAGGCCGAGGTCCGCAAGCTCGGGACCCGGCCGCTGACCCCCGACGACCTGCCCGCCTTGCCCTGGACCGCGGCGGTGATCGACGAGGCGATGCGGCTGCACCCGCCGGCGTACGTGGTCGGCCGCGAGGCGATGGCCGACTTCACGCTCGACGGCCACCAGATCCCGGCCAAGTCGGTCGTCGTGATCAACATCCTCGGCATCCACCGCCGCGCCGACTACTTCCCCGATCCGCTGGCGTTCCGCCCCGAGCGGATGCTGCCCGACGCCAAGAAGGCGCGGCCGCGCCACCACTTCCTGCCGTTCGGCGCCGGGCCGCGGGTCTGCATCGGCGCGCACTTCGCGCTGGTCGAGGCCCAGCTGACCCTGGCGACGATGGTGCAGCACACGCGGCTGCGGCCGCTCAAGGCCGCGGTCGCGCCCGAGCCGATGGTGACCTTGCGGCCGCGCGGCGGGATGCCGGCGATCGTCGAGCGCTGCTGAGCTACGGCAGCATGCGCGCGCGCTGCGCGGGCGTCGCGAGGCCGCAGCTGTCGGTGCGGCCCCAGATCCGGTAGCGGACCGCGGCGACCAGGCGATAGCCGAGGTCGAGCAGCGGCGCGGGCAGCCAGCGCAGCGCGTAGCCCCAGCGCCACGGCGCCCGCAGGTGCCTGGCGGCGTACAGGATCGCCTTGCTGCGCAGGTGCGCGCGACCGCCGGCGAGGAACACCGCCGTGTCGATCGACGTCGGAATCTCGGCGTGGCGCGCGCGGGCCCGGACGCAGGTCTCGCCCTGCAGCGGGGCGAACCGGAGCGCGTGATCGCGCTCGTGCGCGAAGATCCAGCGGACCAGCGCCGCGCACAGCCCGCAGGTGCCGTCGTAGAACATGATCGGCTCGTCGAGCGCGTCCATGGCAGTCACATAGCCCGGATCCGCGCGCCGCGCCGGCGGTTTGGATCGCGCCTGCTATCATGGTGCGTGCTCTTGATGATCGTCCGGATCTTCGCCGGCAGCCTGGTCACCGCCGGGATCCACGTCTACCTGTGGCTGCGGTTGGTCCGCCCGGCGCACCTGCCGCGGCGCTGGCACCTCGTGGCGTCGACCGGCCTGGCCGTGATGTACGTCTCGATCCCGGTGACGACCGCGAGCCGGATGTTCGCGCCGCGCGTGGCGGCGACGTTTGGCTGGGTGTCGCTGCCGTGGATGGCGCTCGCCGGGCTGACGTTCGTCGCGCTGGTCGCGCGCGATGTCGTGCGGCTGGCGCTGTGGGCCGGCCGCAAGCTGTCGCGCCGGGGCGGCGACGCGCCGTCGCTGTCGCGCCGCCAGTTCCTGACCCGGGTGACCGGCGGCGCCGCGCTCGCCGTCGGCGGCACCGGCGTCGCGGCCGGCATGCTCGAGGCGCGCGGCGAGCCCGAGATCGTGAGCGTCGAGGTCCCGCTCGCCCGGCTGCCGCGCGCGCTCGACGGCTTCACGATCGTGCAGCTGACCGATCTGCACGTCGGCATGACGATCGATCGC
>DASWOO010000781.1:0-1835 GCA_036404335.1 Kofleriaceae bacterium | reverse complement strand
GCGCGGCGCAGGATCTCGAGGCTCGGGTGATCGAACCGGTCGATGTCCTCGCACACGATCGTCACCGGGCCGGCCTCGGCGGCGCGCTCGAGCGCACGCAGCGCCGACCACACCATCTCGCGGCGGCGGACCGGCGGCTCGAGCTCGAGCAGGCTCGTCGGATGGCCGAACAGCTGGGCGATGCCCGGGACGTCGCGCTCGTTGAGGCCCAGGCCGAGCACGGCGTCGCGCAGCTCGGTCTCGCTCGACACCGGCGGCAGCTGGAGCACCGCGGCGAGCAGCGAGCGCACCGGGTAGAACGGCGCGGCCAGGCCCGACGGATCGGCGCCGATCTGGTAGATCGTCCGGGTATCGGACGCCAGCGCCTGGTAAGCGTGGCGCAAGAGCGCGCTACGGCCCGAGCCCTCGAAGCCCATGACCAGCAGGCCGCCGTCGACGCCGGGCACCCGCCGCATGTGCGCGAGCAGGGTCGCGAGCGCGTCGGCGCGGCCGGTGAACGGCAGCGGCAGGGCGCGGGCGTCGAGCGACGCGGCCGGCGCCTCGAACCGCCGGTCGACCTGCGGGCGGGTGCGCGGCGTGCCGCACTCGGGGCAGAACTTGAACGTCGGCACGCAGGTCGTGCCGCACTCGACGCAGATGTCGCGAGTCGTCGTCTTCTTGGTGCGGGTCGCGAGGCTGGCCAGCGCGGCGCGCATGTCGGCGGCGGTGGCGAACCGGTCGGCGGGGTGCTTGGCCAGCGCCTTGGCGACGATGCCGTCGAGCTCCTTGGGCACGTGCTCGCGGCGCGACGCCAGCGACGGCACCATCGCCTTGAGGTGGTTGGCGAGGATCTCGGTCGTCGAGCCGGCGAAGAACGGCGTCTTGTAGGCCAGCAGCTCGTAGAGGATGATGCCGACCGCGTAGACGTCGGACTGGAAGCTCGGCGGCGCGCCGCTGATCACCTCGGGCGCCATGTACTCCGGCGTGCCGCTGATCGATCGGTCCTCGTCGCGCGCGCCGGTGACGAGGCGGGCGATGCCGAAGTCGACGATCTTGACGACGTCGATGCCGGCGCGGCGCTGGTCGAGGATGATGTTGTCGGCCTTGAGGTCGGCGTGGACCACGCCGGCGAGGTGGGCCTCCTCGATGCCGGCGAGCGACTGCATGACGATGTCGACGACGCGGTCGATCGCCAGCGGGTTCTGCTGGACCAGCAGCTGGGTCAGGGTCGGGCCCTTGACGTACTCCATCGCGAGATAGAGCAGGCCGTCGGGCGACTGGCCGTAGTCGATGATCGAGACGCAGTTGGGGTGGTTGAGCCGCGACGCGCTCATCGCCTCGTCGCGGAACCGCTTGATCATCCGCGCGTCGGCGGACAGGTCCTCGTTGAGGATCTTGACCGCGACGGTGCGGCCGAGCGCGATCTGGTCGGCGCGGTAGACCGCGCCCGAGCCGCCGATGCCGATGCAGGCGGTCAGCTTGAACTTGTCGCCGAGCACCCGGCCGACGAGCTTGAGCGACTTGTTGACCTGATCCTGGACTCCGCTCACGAGGCCCCCGCCGCGCTCGTGGTCGGCGATCGAGTCACCCCGGGGCGAGACATCGCTTCCAGGATACTCGTTTCGGTGCCACCGCCAGCGGCCGGCGCCGGCAGAATCTGCGCGCGGCGAGCACCTGCGGGAAGCTAGCAGTCTCGGGAGTTTGCGCAGGCTGCCTGCCCGGCCAGGGCGCGCGTGCCCGCGGCCTCGGCCGAAAACTGGCGGGCGAGGTCTGGCGATGATTAGGGTTTGCCCATGATCCAGAGCGTCCGGAGCGCGCGACGCATGACGCGAGTTGGTTCGCGATCCGCCACCCCG
>DASWOO010000780.1:0-3611 GCA_036404335.1 Kofleriaceae bacterium | reverse complement strand
GCGATCGCGCCGTTCCGGCTCGGGCTGTCGGCCACGCCGGATCGCGAGGCGATCCTCGACGAGCTTGTCGGCCCGGTCGCGTACCGCAAGGAGATCACCGACCTCGCCGGCGACTTCCTCGCCGAATACGACACCGAGCGGGTCGACGTCGAGCTGTCGCCGGGCGAGCGCACCGAGTACGACGCGGAGCGCGCGATCTACCGCGAGTTCGTCGTCAAGAACGGCATCCGCATGGGCGACGCGCGCGGCTGGGCGGAGTTCATCATGCTGTCGGCGCGCACGCCGGAGGGCCGGCGGGCGATGGCCGCGTATCGCCGGCAGCGCCAGCTCGCGTTCTGCGCGCCGGCCAAGCTCGACTTCGTCGAGAGCCTGCTCGCCCGCCACCACGCCGAGCGCAGCCTCCTGTTCACCCAGGACAACGCGACCTGCTACGAGGTGTCGCGCCGGTTCCTGATCCCGGCGATCACCCACCAGACCAAGGTCAAGGAGCGCAGCGCGCTGCTCGCCCGGATCGCCGACGGCACGTACCGCGCGCTGGTCACGTCCAAGGTGCTGAACGAGGGCGTCGATATCCCGTCCGCCAGCGTCGCGATCGTGATCTCGGGCTCGGGCGCCGTGCGCGAGCACGTCCAGCGGCTCGGTCGCGTGCTGCGCCAGCAGGAGGGCAAGCGCGCCGTGCTGTACGAGCTGATCACCGCGGGCACGGCCGAGCAGCACACCAGCGATCGCCGGAGGGAGCACGTTGCTTACCGCTGACCTGGTGCGCGCCCGCCGCCGCGGCGACGAGCTCAAGCTGCAGCCGCTCGACAAGGCCGGGCGGCTCGAGGCGCTCGAGCTGGCAAAGACCCTGCTCGCGCTCGCCGAGGCGCACCTGGGCAAGACCCGCGCCGAGCTCGAGGAGGTGATCGACGCCGTCGTCGGCGAGGCGCGAGATCGCAAGCTCGCCGAGGGCCTGGCCAAGCTCGTGTGGGACCGCTGCGAGCTCGCCGAGGCGGTGCCGATCGATCCCGAGGAGCTGCGCCACCAGGTGTACACGGTGGCGCAGGCAATGTGGGCGCGGACCGGCGAGGGCGAGCGGTTCGCGCGCGAGGCGGTGATGCAGGCGGTCGCCGATGCGCGCGGGCTGTCGGTCGACGACGTCGAGCGCGGCATGTACGCCGATCTGCGCGAGGCGCACGTCGTGAACGAATTCGCGCGCTGCTCGCCGGTGCGGCTGGTCGAGGCCTACGAGCTGGCGCAGGGCCAGGCGGTGCTGCTGCGCGCGGTGCGGGTGGTCGTCGAGATCAAGGCCGCGCACCCCGGCGCGTATCGCACGCTGTTCCGCAAGCTGAAGTTCCTGCGCCTGCTGTACACGATCGCGCCGCGCGCCAAGGGCGGCTATCGCCTCGAGCTCGACGGGCCGTTCTCGATGTTCGAGTCGTCGACCCGCTACGGGTTGGCGCTCGCGCTCGCGCTGCCGGCGATCCGCGAGCTCGACCACTGGTCGCTCGACGCCGAGATCCGCTGGGGCACCGAGCGGCGGCCGCTGCGCTGCAAGCTCGAGGGCATGGGCGAGCCCGACGCCGACGCCGAGCCGCACGTGTCCGACGAGGTCCAGGCGTTGATCGACGCGATCACCGAGGCGCGGTCGCCGTGGCAGGCCCGGGCGTCGGCGGCGCTGCTCGATCTGCCGGGCCACGGCGTGTGCGTGCCGGACCTGACCTTGACCCACGCCCGGTCGGGGACGCAGGTCCACGTCGAGGTCATGGGGTTCTGGAGCCGCGACGCGGTGTGGCGCCGGGTCGAGCTGGTCGAGGCCGGGCTCGACTATCACGTGGTGTTCGCCGTCGGCCAGCACCTGCGGGTCAGCGAGGCCGCGCTCGACGGCGAGCTGCCCGGCGCGCTGTACGTCTACAAGCGGACGATGTCCGCGAAGGTCCTGCTCGAGCGGGTCGAGGCGGTCGCGGCGCTGCCGCTCCGGAAGCCGGCGCCGAAACCGGCGGCGCGCGGCAAGCGGGCCGTGGTCGAGGACGACGCGCCGACCGAGCTGCACGACGATCTGCCGCCCAAGTCGAAGAAGCCGCGCGCGCGGCCGGCCCCGTCGTCGTCGTCGTCGGAGTGACGGCTCAGGGGTGGGGGTGCAGGTCGATGACCGGCACCAGCTTCCACGCCGGGAGCCCGGCGCGCCCGGCGGCGGTGATCGCCGCGGCGAGCTGGCCGTAGCTCGCGTCATCGTCGGCGGCGAGCTCGAGCTCGGGCCCGGCGCCCTTCGCGCCCGCCTCGAGCGTCGGCGCGACCCGCTCGTGCGGCACCTCGGCCGGCTCGCCGGCCGGCAGCGCGATCCACACGCCGCTGCGCCGGACCAGCAGCGACACCCGCGGCCTGGCGTCGCCGCTGCGCGAGGTCAGGCCCCAGTTGCCGTCGACGCCGGCCGGCACCGGCACGACCGGCAGCTCGACGGGCGACAGCAGGCGCCACTGCCCGCCGGTGACCGCGGCGAGCACGAAGTCGCGGCGCGCCGAGATCAGCGTGGCGATCACGTGGCGGACCGCGGCGTACGGCACGGCGTCGGCGACGCGCACGACCAGCGGGCCGCGGATCGCGAGCGGCGCCGCGCCGCGCTCGGCGGTGAGCTTGTCGGACAGCCGCGACAGCGGCGCTGGGGCGGCGAGCTCGTCGCGCGTCGCGATCGCCGCGCCGTCGAGCCGCAGGGCGTCGGCGGTGAGGTCGAGGCCCGGCGCCGTGCCGGCCGGCGTGGCGCCGAACGCGATCGCGCAGCGCTCGCTGGCCGGCTTCCCCGCGCCGATCGGCGTGCGCCGGGCGTGGCGCGCCGCGGTCTCGAGGCAGCGCGCGAGCGTGGCGTCCAGCCCGCCGCGCTCGACGGCGGACGTCACCGCGTCGTCGGCGCCGTAGCTCAGGTCGATCAGCGCGACGCCGGGCGGCGCCTTGTCGAGGCACGCGCGCAGCTCGGCGTCGACCGGCGCGGCGGCGAGCGGGCTGGCCGCCGGTGTGCGGTAGGCGGCGAAGCCGGGCGACGCGGGCTCGGCGGTCGTGGGCTTCGGCGAGTCGTCGGCCGGTTGCGCCGGCGGGGGCTCGCCGAGCGTCACCGCGTACGCGACGCTGACCGCGCCATGCGTCGGCCTGTGCGGCACCTCGATGCTGTCGAGCACGCCGGCGATGCAGCGGTCGATGTCCGGATCGACGCCGGTCGCGGTCGCGCCGGTGACCTGGCCGTCGCTGCCGATCGTGAACGTCGTCTTGACCTCGCCGTGCAAGCCCGGCCTGGCGAGCGAGGTCTTCGCGTAGCAGGAGCGCAGCTTCGGCGCGTTGCGCCGCAGGTAGCGCCGCACGGTCGGCAGGTCGTAGTCGCCGGTGACGACCGGCGCGTGCTCGGTCATCGCGACGTCGTCGGCCCGGCCGCCGAACCGCCCGTGGCCGTTGCCGAAGCCCGCGCCGATGTGGCCCTCGCCGCGGCCATGGCCGATCGTGCCGAGCCGGCCGATGTCGATCGCCGAGCCGGCGCCGCCACCGCTGCCACCGGCGCGCAGCCCGAGCCCGCCCACGCCGACCTCGCCCAGCCCGCCGATGCCGCCGTCGTCGCCGAGCAGGTTGCCCCACGGCCCGGCCCACGC
>DASWOO010000779.1:0-10164 GCA_036404335.1 Kofleriaceae bacterium | reverse complement strand
TTACCCAGCGCGTCCTTGCCACCCGGGGACTGGGTGGTGACGCCGCTGGCAGGAGCTGCCTCGGTCTTGGGCTTGGCTGCAGGTTCCGCTTCGGGTTGAGCTTGCTCGCGTTCCATCGGGTTAAGCCTCGGGGTTGCGCATACTACGTTACAGCTTGCCCATCTCTTCCCACTCGAGCGCCGCTGCTTTGAGCAGCAAAGCCTGGGAGATCACTTTGGATTCTGAGGTAGCCGCCAGGTAGGCCGCCCGCATCGCCGCGTTCTTGATGTAGCCGCCGGTCATCTGGAACCGCTCGGCCAAGGCGGCGAAGTCGACGTACGCGGTCAGCGGCGCCGCCGCCGGGATCATCGATCGCCACAGCTGCTCGCGCTCGTGGGACTCGGGCGTGGGGAACTCGATGCGGAACTTGAGCCGCCGGCGGAACGCCTCGTCGATCGAGGTCTCGCGGTTGGTCGTGAGCAGGACGATGCCCTCGAACACCTCGATCCGCTGCAGCAGGTAGTTGGTCTCGAGGTTGGCGTAGCGATCGTTGGACGACTTGACCTCGGTGCGCTTGCCGAACAGCGCGTCGGCCTCGTCGAACAGGAGGATCGCGCGGGCGTTGCGGGCCTCGTCGAACGCGGTGCCGAGGTTCTTCTCGGTCTCGCCGATCCACTTCGACACGATGCGCGACAGGTCGACCCGGAACAGCTCGAGCCCGAGCTCCTTGGCGATGAGGCCCGCGATCATCGTCTTGCCGGTGCCGGGCGGGCCGGAGAACAGCGCCGACAGGCCGCGGCCGTAGCTGAACCGCTGGCCGAACCCCCACTTGTCCATGACGATCTTCTCGTACTGGACGACGGACAAGAGCTCGATGATCCGGTCGACGATGTCCTCGCGCAGCACGATGTCGTCCCACTCGACGGTGGTCTCGACGACGTCGGCGATGTCCTTGAGCCGGTGGCGCAGCCGGCCGCGCACCGCCTCGGTCATGTGCTTGAGCGAGACCGGCGCGCCCTCGCGCAACGCCGCGACCACGGCGGCGTTGGCGGCCTCGCCGATGTCGCCCGGGGTCAGGTGGTAGCGCCGGACCAGCCGCTCGGGGTTGAGGTCGGCCGCGCGCGGCACGCCGACCGGCAGCGCGCGGTGCCACAGCCGCAGCTGCTCGGTCTCGGTCGGCATCTCGAGGCGCAGGAGCTGGGCACCCGGCGCCATGCGCAGGAAGTCGGCGACCTCGCCGCGCGTGGTCAGCACGACCCACAGCCGGCCGTCGGCCATCGCGCCGGCGATCGCGTGGCGCAGGTTGGCGCGGCGATCCTCGAGCAGGACCTCGGCGTGGCGGACGAGCAGCACCGCGTCGTGCAGGCAGGCCTCGCGGACGACGTCCTGGATGGTCTCGATCGGATCGCCGGCGAACACCAGCGCGAACAGATCGAGCTCGATCACCGCGGCGCCGCGCACGTCGGCGGCGTAGACCACGGCCGTGGTCTTGCCCGACAGCGACGGGCCGGCGACCACGGTCGGCAGCCGGGCGCCGCCCTCGGCCTCGCGGAACAGCACCCGGTCGAGCAGCGACGCGGTCGTCTCCTCGAACGTCGCGACCTCGGCGCCGCCGCGCCGCAGCTGGGCGCTGCGCTCGAACCGCTGGCCCTCGAAGTGGGTCTCGCCGCGCAGCCAGCGCACGACCCGATCGGGAACCATGACCGGCGCGAGCAGGAGCGGGCCCTCGGGGATCCAGCCGCGCGCGGGGCCGAGCCGGACCAGGCGGTAGCGGACCAGCGGCGCCATCTCGCCGAAATCGCCGAGCAGCAGCGCCTGGGCGCGCGGGTCGGAGGTCAGCACGCTGACCAGGAAGCCGACGTCGCACTGCGCGCTGCCGGTCAGCTCCTGGATCGTGCGGGCGACCTCGAGGTCGAGCGCCGAGCCGGCCGCGGCGACGAGCAGCTCGATCGCCTGGTTGGTCAGCCCGAGCCGGCGCTGCAGCTGCTCGATCGGCAGGAGCTGCGGCTCGGACACGGCGATGCGCGCGGCGAGCTCGGCCTCGACCGCGGCGAGCCGGCGCTCGATGTCGAACAGCCGGCCGGCGGCGCCCTCGGTGCGGTCCTGCTGGGCGCGGAACCGGGCAAGCTGGCCCTGCAGGCGGTGGACGAGCAGCGCCAGGTGCTCGGCGGGCGTGAAGATCGGCGTCGGCGCCTCGTCGTCATCCCCGTCGCCAGCGTCGGGCGCGTCGGGGGTGTCGGGCGGGTCGTCTGCGAACCCTTGCATCGCTGCCTAGCTTAGCTCGCCTGGCGCCGGCGTGTCCGCGCCTACGGCTTGACCTGGCCGTAACACGCGCGCTGCCGGGCCTCGCCGTCGTGCAGCGCGGC
This sequence comes from Kofleriaceae bacterium, assembly GCA_036404335.1. Classification (GTDB taxonomy): domain Bacteria; phylum Myxococcota_A; class Polyangia; order Haliangiales; family Haliangiaceae; genus JABFXX01. The sequence goes on along the minus strand of DASWOO010000779.1, from coordinate 7,819 downwards.
CACGCCCTTGGCCGCCGCCGCGTCCGCCCCGAGGCAGCCGTCGAGCTTGCTCCACAGCTTCTCGCGCGCGTCCTCGGCGTGGAGCAGCGCCGGGCCGGTCTTCGCCGTGATCCGCGACCGGGCGATCCGATCCCACAGCTCGCGCTCGAGCCTGGCCCGCGCCTCGATCGTCTTCTGGTGATCCTCGCACAGCGCCCTCGCCTCGCGGTCGAGCTCGGCGTCCGCCAGCTTGGCGACCTGCCCGACCTGCGTGCGGTACGGCCCGCGGACCTGGGCCGGCGCGCAGCCCACCGGCTCGGCGGGCGGCGCGGCGAAGCCCAGCAGCAGGCCGTCGACCTCGCGGTTGAACGTGCACCTGTCGAGGTCGACCGCGTAGTCGACGTCGGGCGGGCCCTCACCCGCGTGGCGGAGCAGGACCTTCTTCTCGTCGAACAGCAGATCGACGATCAGCCCCGACGGCGCGCCGGCCTTGGCCGCCTGGGCCACGACGTCGCTCACGCTGATCGTCCGGGTCTTGCTGCCCAGGGTGACCACGCCCATCGGCGCGGTGAACGTAGGCTTGCCGCCGAGCGCCACGCGGAGCTCGCCCGGGGTCGCGCCCTTGGGCACCAGCTCGAGCTTGCTCTCGCCGCAGGTCGCGACGGTGAGGGCGGCCGGCGCCGCGTGCGCGGCCGATGCGAGCAAGATCACTCCGAGCGCAACCAACCTGGGCATCGCCCAGGTCATAGCACCGGCGCCCACGCGATCGCGAGCAAGACGCGAAGCCGGGGCGCGCCGATCTGGTCGCCCAGCCCGGCCCCGAGCTGGACGCCGACCGCCAGCTCGGCCTGGGGCTGGACCATCGCGCCGAGCCGCGCCTCGACCGGGCTCGGCGCCGACCGCGCGCCGACGTCGTCGCCCAGCGCGCCGAGCACCGCCACGCTCAGCTGCGCCGGGCCGAGCGCGCCGGCCGGGCCCACCGCCACGCTCGCGCCGGCCGCGCCGAACAGCTCGTCGCCGATCAGGTGGTCGCCGACCGCGACCTCGGCGCCGCGCAGCCGGACGCCGGCCGTGGCGGCGATCACGACGTCGCCCAGGGTCAGCCGGCCGATCAGGCTCCACGCCGCGGTCCACCGCGCGTCGCCGGCGAGCTGCTGGTCGTCGCCGCTCGGGATCGTGACGTCGGCGCGGATCAGCGCCGCCCGTGCGTCGTCGCCGACCACGCGGATCCGCCCGCCGAGCCGGACGTCCTCGAACACGAACCGCGCCAGCCGCGCCGGGTCGCCCGCCGCCGCCAGGCGATCGCCGACCTGGTGCCCGCCGCGCACGGTCGCGTCGAGGGTCAGGCTGTCGCCGACCGCGATCGCGCCGCCCAGGGCCAGCGTCTCGCGCCGCCGCACCGGATCGCTCGCCGCCGTGCCCGGGCCCAGGTCACCCGCGCCGAGCCGCACCGGCCGCTCGAGCCAGCCGGCCGCCGCCGACACGCCCCACGCCGCCACCGGCTCGCCCGCGTCAAAGCCGAGGCCGACCCGCCCGCCGGGCGCGGCGTCGCGATCGACCTCGATCCGCTGCGGCGTGGTGCGCGGCGCCTCGGCGTGCGCGGCGCCGGCGACGAGCAGCGCGCAGGCCGCGGACTTCATCCCACGATCCGCGCGCCGAGCTCGTAGACCCGCGCGACCGGCATGTGGCGGTAGCGCGTGACGTTGACCCGCAGCTGCGCGATGTGATCGATCACGTCGCGCCGGCTCTCGCCCTTGCCGAGCATCACCCGCGCCCGCTCGACGATCGCGCCGCGCGCAGCCTTGGGGTGATAGATGAACGTGCGGCCGAACTGGACCTCGCCGGCCAGCCCGACCAGGCGCAACTCGGCGACGTCGCCGACCTCGACGCCGTGCAGCGCGCGCTGCTCGTCGACGTGGAACACCGCGCCGCCCAGCAGATCGAGCAGCTCGATCCGGCCGCGCGCGACCGTCTGGATCTCGTACAGGCTGCGCTGCGAGGTGACCAGCGCGCGCATCGCCGCCGCCCGCGGATCGCCGGCCGCCGCCAGCTCGCGGTAGGTGGTCACCGCCGCCGGCAGCTGCTCGCCGGGCGCGACCCGCTCGACCACGAACCACTCGACGAACGCCGCGCTCCACGCCTCCCACAGCTCGTCGTCCTGGTGGACCTTGCCGCGCCGGTCCTCGTAGTCGTGGCGCGCCGTGGCCGCGGCCCCGGGGTCCGACGTGTGGCGCGCGTAGAGCAGCTCGATCGCCTCGTCGAGCAGTGCAGCCGTGGTCGTCATCGTCGCAGGTGATCGCGGAACCGCGCGAACAGGTAGCTCGCGTCGTGCGGCCCCGGGCTGGCCTCGGGGTGATACTGCACGCTGAAGATCGGCCTGCCCTCGACGGCGATGCCCTCGTTGCTGTGATCGAACAGGTTCTCGTGGGTCAGCTGCACGCCCGAGGGCAGCGACGCCGGATCGACGATGAACCCGTGGTTCTGCGAAGTGATCTCGACCCGGCCGGTCGTGCGATCGAGCACTGGATGATTCGCGCCGTGGTGGCCGAACGACAGCTTGGTGGTGCGGCCGCCGAGCGCGAGCCCGAGGATCTGGTGGCCCAGGCAGATGCCGAACACCGGCTTGCCGCTCGCGCACAGCTCGCGCGCCGCGGCGATGCCGTAGTCGACGGTCGCCGGGTCGCCCGGGCCGTTCGACAGGAAGAACCCGTCGGCACCCAGGCCCAGCGCGACGCTCGCCGGCGTGCTGGCCGGCACCACGGTCACCCGGCAGCCGACGTCGCGCAGCTGGCGCAAGATGTTGGTCTTGATCCCGAAGTCGTAGGCGACGACGTGGTGCGCGAGCTCGGGCGTCGCGACCGCGCGGCCGTCATCCTCGGCGCGCCAGCTCGGCTCGCGCCACTCGTAGGGCTCGCGGCAGGTCACCCGGGGCACGAGGTCGAGGCCGTCCATCTTCGGCGCCGCGCGGACCCGGGCGAGCACCGCGCCCAGCTCGCCGACCTGCGGCGTGATCGCGCCGCGCATCGCGCCGGTGTCGCGCAGGCAGCGGGTCAGCGCGCGGGTGTCGATGCCGTCGATCCCCGGCACGCCGCTGGTCTCGAGCCAGCGCTCGAGCGCCTGCTCGGCGCGCCAGCTCGCCGGCAGCGGCGACAGCTCGCGGATCGCGAACCCGGCGCATGCGACCTTGTCGGCCTCGAGGTCGGCGACGTTGATCCCGACGTTGCCGATCTGGGTCGCGGTCATCACCACGATCTGGCCGCAGTACGACGGATCGGAAATGATCTCCTGGTACCCGGTCATCGCGGTGTTGAACACGACCTCGCCGATCGACTCGACGCGCGCGCCGTAGCCCTCGCCGCGGTAGATGTTGCCGTTCTCGAGGACGAGCGCGGCCGGCCACCGAGCGGTCGTCATCGCAGCCGCCCGTCGAGGTCGAACACGACCCGGCCCTCGACCAGGGTCAGGACCGCGCGCCCGGCCAGGGTCTGGCCGAGGAACGGCGTGTTCTTGGACTTGCTGGCCAGGCCCTCGGCGTTGATCGTCACCGGCCGCTCGGGATCGATCACGCACAGATCGGCCACCGCGCCGACCGCGAGCCCCCCGCCGGGCAGGCCGAACGCGCGAGCCGGCGCGCCGGTCAGCGCGGCGATCGCGCGGCGATCGTCGAGCGAGCCCATCCGCACGAAGTCGAGGATGATCGGCAGCGCGGTCTCGAGCCCGAGCATGCCGGGCGCCGCGCACTCGAACTCGACGTCCTTCTCGACCGGCGAGTGCGGCGCGTGATCGGTGGCGATGCAGTCGATCGTGCCGTCGATCAGGCCCTCGAGCAGCGCCTCCTGGTCGGCCGCGGTCCGCAGCGGCGGCATCACCTTGGTCCGCGTGTCGTAGTGGCTGCACGCGTCCTCGGTGAGCGCGAGGTGGTGCGGCGTGACCTCGCAGGTCACCGGCAGGCCGCGGCGCTTGGCGTCGCGGATCAGCGCGACGGTGCGCGCGGTCGAGACGTGCGCCACGTGGTAGCGCGCGCCGGTCCACTCGACGATCTCGAGATCGCGCGCGACCATCGAGCTCTCGGCGCACGCCGGCTGGCCCTTGATGCCGATCCGGGTCGCGACCACCCCCTCGTTCATCGAGCCGCCCTCGGACAGATCGAGATCCTCGGCGTGCTGGACCAGCGGCAGGTCGAACGTGCGCGCGTACTCGAAGGCGCGGCGCAGGAGGCCGGCGTTCATCACCGGCTTGCCGTCGTCGGAGATCGCGACGATGCCGCCCTCCTTCATGTCGCCGATGTCTGCCAGGGTCTTGCCCTCGAGCCCGGCGGTGATCGCGCCGATCGGCCGGACCCGCACCGCGCCGACCTCGCGCGCGCGGCGCACGATCAGCTCGGTCACCGTGCGCTGGTCGTTGACCGGCTTGGTGTTGGGCATGCAGCAGATCGTGGTGAAGCCCCCCGAGGCCGCGGCGCGCGTGCCGGTCTCGATGTCTTCCTTGTACTCGTGCCCCGGCTCGCGCAGGTGGACGTGCAGGTCGATCAGGCCGGGCACGATCCACAGGTCGCGGACGTCCGCGATCCGGCCGCCGACCAGGCCGCGGCCGATCTCGACGATCCGGCCCTGGGCGATGCGCACGTCGCCGACCTGGTCGATGAGACGCGCAGCCGCCGGGTCGAATACCCGGCCGCCGCGTAGGACCAGATCCCCAGGTTCCATCGAGGAGCGGTCTTAGCAGCCTCGACGTGCGGCGTAAAGTGCGAGCGGCGCGGGATCCCCGATTGCGGGCATGTCGCAGTTAGCCGAGGATCTGCTTGACCTGCGCCACGACACCGTCGCGCCGCGCGTCGTGCTCCCGGGTCGCCGCGCCCTCGCGCAGGTCCTTGATCTTGATGATGCCGGCGTCCTTCTCGCGCGAGCCGTAGATCAGCGCGAGCGGCACCCGGGATCGATCGGCGTAGCGCAGCTGCTTGCCGAGCTTGTCGTCGCCGCCGTAGACCTCGACGTTGAGGCCCGCGCCGCGCAGCTCGGCCGCGATCCCGGCGCAGTCGGCCGTGGTCGCCGGCTCGACGTTGAGCACCAGCACGTGCGCGACGGCCGCGCGGGCCTCGCCGATCACCTTGCGGTCGAGCAGCTGCGAGAACAGCCGGGTCGCGCCGATCGAGATGCCGACGCCCGGCAGCTTGGACTTGGTGTAATGGCCGGCCAGGTTCTCGTAGCGCCCGCCCGAGCAGATGCTGCCGAGCTTGGGGTGATCGTCGAGCAGGGTCTCGTAGATCGTGCCGGTGTAGTAGTCGAGGCCGCGGACGATCGACAGCTTGAGCTGCAGCGCCTGCTCGGGCACGCCGAGCGCGAGCGTGCCGTCGTAGACCCGCTGCAGCTCGTCGAGGCCCACGCTGAACGTCGCGTTGGGCGCGGCGAACGCCCGCAGCGCCGCGAACGCCGCGCGCGAGTCGCCGTCGTGCGCGGTCAACAGCGCGAACAGCTGATCGACCTTGCCCCGGATGGCGTCGGTCGCGTCCTGCGCCGCGCCCTCGCCGGCGAGCAGCGTGACCAGCCGCGCCGCGAGCTCGGCCGGCGCCTGCTTGCCCAGGCGATCGACCTCGTGCAGCACCGTGGTGTGCTGGTCGTCGGCAAAGCCGAGCGACTCGAGCAGGCCGCGCAGCAGCTTGCGGTTGTTGAGGTAGATCGTGAACGGCCCGAACGCCAGCTCGTGGAAGATGCCGTGGATCACCGCCGGGACCTCGGCGTCATACGCCAGCGGCAAGCTGTCCTTGCCGATCACGTCGATGTCGCACTGGTAGAACTCGCGGTAGCGGCCCTTCTGCGCGCGCTCGCCGCGGTAGACCCGCTGGATCTGGTAGCGGCGGAACGGAAAGTTGAGCTGGGCCTCGTGCTCGGCGACGTAGCGCGCCAGCGGCACGGTCAGATCGAAGCGCAGCGCCAGCTCGGGGAGCGCCGGCGGCGCGGCGTCCACGGCGTCGTTCTTGAGCGATCCGGTGGACTGGACGAAGTAGACCTGCTTCTCGGTTTCGCCGCCGGACTTGGTCAGCAGCACGGAGGTCAGCTCGAACGCCGGCGTCTCGACCGGTAGAAAGCCGAAGCGCTCGAACCCGCGGCGGATCGTGTCGAGCATGTGTTGGAACGCGAGCTGCTGCGGCGGCAACAGCTCGAGCACACCGGGCGGCGTTCGCGGCTGGACGGGCATGGGGCTACTTACCACCGGCGCGCAGATCCAGGGACTTTCGCGCCGTAAAGATCACCCCAGGGCGTGACGCGCCAGCTTGTTCAGGAAACCCTGTCGGGACAGGCCGAGGCGCTGCGCGGCCTGCGCCTTGTTGCCGCCGGTGGCGGCGAGCGCGGCGGCGAGCTCGGTGCGCTCGAGCTGGGCGATCTTGTCCTCGAGCGTCGTGAGCGCGCCGGCGGGCGCGGCGGGCGTCGCGGGCGTGGCCGCGCCGCGCCGGAGGCTCGGCGACAGATCGTCGACCAGGATCTCGTCGCGGCCGGCGGCCATCACCATCGCGCGCTGCATCTCGTGGCGCAGCTCGCGCAGGTTGCCGGGCCACGGGTGGCTCTCGAGCAGGCGCAGCGCCTCGGGCGCCAGCCGCGCCGGCCGCGCGCCCGGGATCAGCGCGCGCGCCAGGTTCAGGAAGTGCTGGGCGAGCACCGGCAGGTCGCCCGGCCGATCGGCGAGCCGCGGCAGCTCGAGCTCGACGCCGCGCACCCGCCAGTACAGGTCGTCGCGGAACCGGCCCTCGGCGATCATCTCGGGCAGCTTGCGGTGGGTCGCCGCGATCAGCCGGACGTCGACGTGGATCGCGCGGGTCGCGCCGACCGGCAGCACCTCGCCGGTCTCGAGCGCGCGCAGGAGCTTGGCCTGCAGGCCGAGCTCGAGGTCGCCGAGCTCGTCGAGGAACAGGCTGCCGCCGTCGGCCTCGACGAACAGCCCGGGCGCGTCGCTGACCGCGCCGGTGAACGCGCCGCGCTTGTGACCGAACAGGGTCGACTCGAGCAGCGACGCCGACAGCGCGCCGCAGTTGACCGCGATCAGCGGCTTGTCGGCGCGCCGGCTGCGCGCGTGCAGCCGCCGCGCGAACACGTCCTTGCCGGTCCCGGACTCGCCGGTCAAGAGCACCGGCACGTCGGTCGGCGCCAGCCGGTGACACAGCTCGCGCGCCGCGGCGATCGCCGGCGCGCTGCCGAGCATGTCGTCGTCGCGCGCGCCGAGCCGCGACTCGAGCTCGCGCACGCGATCCTCGAGCACCAGCCGCGCCGCCGCGCGGTGGACGACCGCGAGCAGGACATCCGGGTCGACCGGCTTGGCCAAGAAGTCGTACGCGCCCTCGCGCAACAGGCCCAGCGCGAGCGGCACGTCGCCGGCGCCGGACACCACGATCACCTTGGCGTCGGGCCGGCGCGCGACGATCCGGCGGCACAGCTGAGCCCCGGCCTCGGCGCGGCCGCTCGGCGGCAGCATCAGATCGAGCACGACGAGCCGCGCGTCGCCCGCGGTCAGCCGCGCGAAGCCGTCGTCGGCGGTGCCGGCCTCGGCGACCGCGAACCCGTCCTGCTCGAGCAGCAGGCGCCAGACCTCGCGGAACCCGGGATCGTCGTCGACGATCAGGACGGCCGTCCGAGCCTCAGCCACCGGGCAAGCGTAGCACGAACCGCGCCCCGCCCTGCCCCGCGGGGCCTCGCGGCGGCTCGTGGCGCAGGCTGCCGCCATGGCGCTCGGCGATGCCGCGCGCGGTCGCGAGCCCCAGGCCCGTGCCCGGGTGCGCGTGATCGCGGCCGCGGCCTGTGACGAACGGCTGGAACAGGCGGTCGGCGAGCTCGGCCGGCACGCCGGGCCC
>DASWOO010000778.1:0-2623 GCA_036404335.1 Kofleriaceae bacterium | reverse complement strand
CGATGCCGTCGCCGTCGTTGTCGTCGTCGGGGCAGCCGTCCTCGTCCTCGAACCCGTCCTTGTCCTCCGGCTCGTTGGGGCACTTGTCGGCCTTGTCCGGGATGCCGTCCTTGTCGTTGTCGAGATCGGGGCAGCCGTCCTCGTCTTCGAACCCGTCCTTGTCTTCCGGATCGCTCGGGCACTTGTCGACGTTGTCGAGGATGCCGTCGCCGTCGCGGTCGCCCGGCGCGGCCTTGTCGGTGCACTTGTCCCTGGGCGACTTGTCGATCGCCAGCCGCGCGTTGGTCTCGGCGACCTCGGCCTCGCGCCGGGCGTCGTGGTAGTTGCCCTCGTCGAGCTGGTGCTGCGCGAAGTCGTTGTGCGACTCGGCCATCGCCAGCTCGACCGGGGCGCAGCGCCGCGCGCCGTTGGTCCGCGCGGTGGCGATCAGGCCGTCGGTGGTGGTGGTCTGGTCGCGCACCACGGTGCCGGCGCAGCCCATCGCGCAGAGCGTGAGCGCGACGATCGCGGCGCGGATCACGGCACGTCCTTGGCGGGGGCGATCTGGGCCGGCGCGATGACCGGTGCGGGGGGACTCTTGGCGGCGGCCTGGGCCTCCTCGGTCGCCTTGGTCGCCGCGTCGGTCGCCAGCTGGCTGTAGCGGTTGGCGCCCTGGAAGTCGGCGTAGGCCGCGATCTCGCGGGACTTCTCGAGGTACTGGATCGCCCGGGTCCACCAGTACGGCGCGTACTTCTCCGCCTGGGCCTCGCGCGCGGCGTCGATCGCGTCGGACGCCTCGCGGCCCTGGCTGACGTACTCGATCGGGCCGCAGCCGGCGGCCAGCGAGATCACGAGAGGGAACCACCAGGCGCGTCTGGCCATGCGAAATGAGCTTATCACCGCGAGCGCACCCGGCGGCCATCGCGGCCCAGCTCGATCGCGACATAGATCGCGGAGCCGAACAGCGCGAGTAGCGACACCACGAACGCCCAGCCGAGCTTGACCGCGAACAGCGACACGCCCTGCCCCGCCGCCCAGCCCTCGTAGTCGGTCGCGGTCGCCAGCCGGTGGATGCCGGTGATGACCAGCACCAGCAGGAGCAGGACGAGCGCGCTGCCGCCGTACAGCAGCGCCGCGAGGTGGCCGCGGCGCACCAGCCACGCCGCGCCGTACCAGCCGCCGATCACCAGGCCGGCGTGCCCGACCATCAGCGGCAGCACCGCGACGCCGAACAGCCGGGTCGGGTTGATCCAGTACATCCAGGCCCACGCCGGGTGCACCGCGTAGAAGTACAGCGCGATCGGCGCGACCACCGCGGCGGCGTGCAGCGCCACCAGCTGGAACGCGGGCAGCGCGAACGGGCCATCGGCGCGGATCCGATCGCGGGCGATCAGCGCGAACCCGATGCCGAACAGCAGGTTGACCAGCGCAACGACCGGCAATGACGGCTCCCGCCGGCACGGTAACACGGCCGGCGCCGCCGCAGGCGCCCGTGGCCGGTTTCCGGCTACCGGCGCTCGATCGGCGGCGTGCGCGACCCGGTGTCGGGGTCGATCTCGATCGGCCCGAGGATGGCGCTGGCGGCGGTGAACTCGACCGCCGGGGTCAGGTCGTCGCGGTCGCGCGCGCGTCGCGGCCGCGGCGCCGGCACGTCGATCTCGCCGGCGACGAACGTGGTCTCGACCACCGGCGGCGCCGGCGCGACGGCGCTCACGCCCTCGATCGGCGTGCCCTCCTCGATCAGCAGCTCGGCGTCGAGATCGTCGACATCACCGTCGGCGTCGTCGGCGTCGCCATCGGTGTCACCATGGCCGTCGATCGCCCGCACGGCCTGCGCGACGTTGGTCACGACCCAGTCATCGTGGGCCTGGCCGGGGCTCGGCGCCGGCGGCGCCGCCAGCGCCGACACCGTCCACGCGTTGGAGCTCGACGCCGGGGCGACCGGGATCCGCTCCATGGTCTCGTCGTCGCGCGGCACCGCCACCGCGCTGCTGCTGGTGCTGGCGTGGGCGTCGTGGATGTCCTGCGCGCCGAGCGACTGCAGCGCCTCCTCGAGCGGCTGGGCCTTGCGCGGCTTGCCGAGGGTGTCGACCGCCGGCGGCGCCGGGGCCTCCTCGAACACCGTCGCCTCGAAGTCGTCGTCGGCCAGCAGCTCGACCTTGGGCGACTCGTCGTCGCGGGCCTCGAGGAACGAGTCGGCGAACTTCTCGCTCAGCCGGTCGTAGGCGTTCTTGATCGCCCGGCGCGCCGCGCTCGCGGTCAGCTCGCGGCGGACCCGGTCGTAGGCGTGGCCGGCCAGCCGCTCGCGCAGCAGCGGATCGCCGAGCAGGCGGAGCACCTTGCGCGCCAGGTCGATCGGATCGCCGGCCTCGAACAGCAGCGCCTCGCGGTTGTTCTCGACGATGTGGGCCAGGGTCTCGCGGCGCGGCGCGACGATCGCGCGGCGGCACGCCATGTACTCGAGGATCTTGGTCGGGAACACCACCGTCGGGCTGGGCGTCAGGTCGGCCGCGGCCGGCACCACGCACACCGTCGCGGTGGCGAGCAGCGCCGGCAGCTGGTCGTGGTCGACCGGGCCCAGCACCTCGATCTGGTCGGTCAGCCCGAGCTCGCGGATGCTGTCGCGCAGCGGCTGATCGAACTT
>DASWOO010000777.1:0-2061 GCA_036404335.1 Kofleriaceae bacterium | reverse complement strand
GTACAGCTTGGTGTCGGCGTCGGTCGGCCCGAGCCACTGCGCCTCGTTGGCGCCGATCATGATCAGGATCAGATCCGCGCCGCGGTTGGCGAGCTCGGCGGTGAAGTGCTCGTGGTTGTGGTTGTTGAAGCTCTTGACGTTGACGCTGATGACGCCCAGGTTGTCGACGACCGCGCCAGTGTCGTTCTCGAGGTCGAGCCCGAACAGCCGGACCCGGCCGCTGGTCGCGATGTCGATCTTCCTGGCGCCGCCGTCGATGGTCTGGATCGAGAACCCGGGCTGCTTGGCGTCGGCCTTGGTCGCGACGGTCGCGAGCGCCGCGCCGTCCGCGGTGATCGTCGCGCTGCCGCCGTGCGGCTGCGTCAGGTAGTACAGCTCGGCGCGGGTCACCGTGCCGGCGACCAGCTTGATCGAGATCCGGCCGTCCTCGGTCTCGGCCGTGCCGCCGCCGACGCCATAGAATCCGTCGGGGGTCTGCATCGTCGAGATCGCGTGCGACTGCCAGGTGCCGCCCTGCGCGCGGACGATCGCGTCGTGGCCGCAGAACCGGTGCGGCGGCACGGCGAACACGTAGCCCGGCCCGCCGTCGCCCAGCTCGGTCTGCAGCAAGGTCCGCAGCCGGCCGGGGATCGCGTCGGTGGCGATCACCGAGTCGCCGTACCACGACGCCCGCACGGCGCGGCCGAGCTTGTGCTGCTTGGACTGCGCGATCGCGCGATAGAACCCGTCCATCGCCCACTTCTTGCAGCCGGGCGGCTCGCCGTCGAGGCAGGTGTCCTCGAGCGCGAGGATCTTGGCGCGATCCGCGGCGACCGGGATCACCGGCTTGCTCGGCCCGTCCTCGCCGGGCGCCGGCTCGGTCACGTCGGCGACGGTCGGCGGCGGCGCCGAGAACGCCGGGCCCTGGGCCTGCGCGGTCGCCGGCGGCGTGCGCGGCTGGGTGAAGCGATCGGCGATCGCCTGGACGTCGCCGTCGAGGATCACCAGGCCGGCCACGAGGCACCCGGCAAACCACAGGAGCGCCGGAGCGACGGTCCAGCTGCGATCACGCGCCGACATCGCGCTTGAAGGTATGCGAACCCAGATGGGAGTCAAGGCGAGCCGCCTCGCGCGATGGTGAGCGCGTGAGCCACGTGGACGGCGGTTGACACCCGGACGCTGGCGCGTGGGTCGCACGGAGCCGAGGCTGACATGCGCAGCTTCCTGGCGTTTTGCCTCGTGACCGTCGGTTGTGTAACCGAGACCCCGAATCCGCCGCCGCCATCGATGGAGAACCGGCCGCCACCGCGGGTGATCGCTGGTGGTGGAATCGGCGACGGCGCGATCGACGGCGTGGTGAATCTCCACGTCATCGACGACGCCACCCGCCAGCCGGTGGCCGGGGCCACGGTCCAGGTCGGCGCCGTCCAGGGCCTGACCGACGCCACCGGGCTGTTCGTCGCCGAGGGCGTGGCCGGGCCGCAGACCGTGATCGCCAAGGCCAGCAACTACCGCTCGGAGCTGTGGGTAGGCGTCAACGGCGCCAACGTGACCATCGACGTCCAGCCGGCGGTCGCGGTCGATCCCGGCAAGGCCAACCTGTCGGGCCAGATCACCGGGTTCGCCGGCGTGACGGTACCGGCCGGGCACGTCCGGGTCGGCGCCGTGACCTTCGCGCAGTCCGACCTGATAGACGACAAGGCCAACGCGCTGACCACGTTCGCCAACGCCAACGTCTGCGTGGTCAGCGATCCGGCGGCCGGATGCTCGTTCACGATCACGACCCGGACCGGCCGGGTCGGCCTGATCGCGGCGATCATGGACGTCGACACCAAGGGCACGGCGACCAGCGACGACGATGTCTCGACGGTGATCGGCTGGGCCTATCACGGCGGGGTCACCGTGGCCGACGGGGTCAACCAAAGCGCCGTCGACCTGGCGATGGTCGGCGGCGCGGTCCAGAGCGCGATCGACTTCGGCGCGCCGCCCGGCTCGCTGACGCACGTCCAGGGCCTGGTCGGGATCGAGACCGCCGACGGCGTGTACCAGCTGCCGGTGATCGAGACCCCGGCGAGCGCGGCC
>DASWOO010000776.1:0-3187 GCA_036404335.1 Kofleriaceae bacterium | reverse complement strand
GGAAGTGACCGGCCGCGCGCAGCGCCTCACCGAGGCGGCGATCGCGCTGGTCGTGCTCGGCCTCGCGTGGGCGTACGCCGCGACCGTGCTCCGGCACACCCGGCCGATGGGCCTGCCGCTCGACGACAGCTACATCTACCTGACCTACGCCAAGCAGTTCGGCCGCGGCCAGCCGTTCACGTACTACCCGGGCGGCGGCTACTCGGCGGGCGCGACCAGCATCCTGTGGCCGATGCTGCTCGCGCCGTTCTGGACGCTCGGGCTGCGCGGCCACGCGCTGGTCTGGGTGTCGTTCGTGCTGTCGGCGGGGCTGATCGCGGTCACGGCGATCGGCGTGCGCCGGCTGATCGCGCCGATCGCCGGGCCGGTCGCCGCCGGGCTGTCGGTCGTCGTGCTGCTGGCGATCGCGCCGGTGTCGATGATCGGCCTGTCGGGGATGGAGGTCGCGCTGGCGTCGGCGCTGCTCGTGACGACGATCCGATGGCTGATCGCCGCGCCCGGCGAGGGCGGGCCGGGGTGGCCGCTCGGGCTGTGCCTGGCGGCGACCTCGCTGGCGCGGCCCGAGGCGATGCTGATGGTCGGCGGCGTGTGCGGCGCGATGGCGATCGCGCGGCGTCGCACGTGGCGCGCGGCGCTGGCCTGGCTCGCGCCGCTGGCCGCGCCGGTCGCGTGGCTCGTCGCCAACCGGCTGCTCGCCGGCCACTGGATGCCGAACACCGGCGTCGCCAAGAGCCACTTCTACCTGCCGGGCTTCGACTGGGCGGCGTGGCGCCGCGACGTGTGGCAGCTGACCGGCGCGATGCTGCGCGGGCTGTTCTGGGACGCCGCCAGCCCGCTGGTCGCGCCGCGGCTGTTCGCGCTGGTCTGGCTCGCCGGCGCGATCCGCGTGCTGCGCTGGGCGCGGCGCGAGCGGCACGTGCTGGCCGGCCTGATGATCGTCGCCGGGCCGTTCGCGCTGGTGCTCGCGGTGATCGCGTCGTCGGGGCTGTGGAGCTTCCAGGGCTATCGCTACGTGACCCCGGCGTTCCCGCTGCTGGTCGTCGCCGCCGGCAGCGCGCTGGGCTCGCCCGCGCGGACGTGGCACACGGCGCTCGGCGCGGTCGCGGTGGCCGGCTTCGCGATCGCCGGGCTCGGCCCGCTGGTGACGTCGGTCAAGACCTACGCCCAGGGCGCGATGGACACCAACACCCAGGTCGTCGAGATCGGCGAGTACCTGCACCGCAAGCTGCCCGGCGCGCCCGTCCTGCTCCACGACGCCGGCGCGATCGCCTACTACGGCGACGGCCCGGTCTACGACATGCTCGGCCTGGTCACCAACCACCAGGCCGAGGTCGCGTCCAACGGCCCGGGCGCGCGGTTCGAGTTCCTCGAGCGGCTGCCGGCCGACCAGCGGTTCCGCTACTTCACGTACTACCCGGGCTGGCTCGGCACCGACGAATTCTTCGGCGCCGATCTGCTGCATACCCGGCTGCGCCCCGGGTTCTCGCCGCAGCGCTGGGTCGGCGACAGCGACATGCAGATCCTCGAGGCGCGCTGGGATCACGCCGGCAGCGGCGAGCGTCCGCTGACCGGACACGACGGCTGGGCCGTCGTCGACCGGCTCGATATCGCCGACCTGGCGAGCGAGGTGGCGCACGCCTGGCGCGGCGCGCTGGGCAGCCGCCGGTTCGGCGACGCGACCGCGCGCTGGTCGGTGGTCGGCCGCGAGGTCGGCGACCGCGGCCTGGTGCTCGACGGCGGCCGGACGATCCGCGGCGGCCGCGAGGCGTTCGCGATCACCGCCGCGGCCGACCGGCCGATCCGGCTGATCCTGCGCACCGGCGGCGCGCGGTCGTACCCGATGCACGAGGCGATCACCGCGCCGGTCGCGCTCGAGATCCTCGACGACGCCGATCGCGTGCTGGCGCGCAACGTGCTGCCGGCGCCGGCCGGGCCGTTCCAGGAGGTCGCGTTCGAGCTGCCCGCGAACACGCCGCGCCAGCTCCACACCCGCGCCGCCGCGCCGTACCGCGCGTTCCACTGGTTCATCTTGCAACCCGAGTAGTCGCGGCCTCGCGGATCTGCTGGCGCAGCCACGACAGCCCCGGATCGCGGTCGAGCCGCAGGTGCCAGCGCATCACCATCGAGAACGGCGGGATGTCGAGCGGGTGGGGCCGCAGCGCGATCGGATAGCGCTCGGCGAGCGACCGGGCGAGCTCGGTCGGCGCGGTCCAGATCAGATCGCTCGACGCGATGATCGCCGGCGCGACCAGGAAGTGCGGCACGACCGCGACGACCCGGCGGCGCTGGCCGGCCCGGGCCAGCAGATCGTCGACGAAGCTGCCCGGCATGCCGCGCGGCGAGACCAGCAGGTGCGGCCGCGACAGGAACTGCGCGAGGTCGAGCCGGGTGCGCGCGCCCGGCCCGCCCTTGCGCACGACGCACGAGAACGCCTCGCTCCACAGGGTCTCGCTGCGGATCCCCGACGGCGCGTCGTTGAACACGCCGAGCACCAGCTCGAGCTCGCCCGCGGTCAGCGCCGCGGATAGATCGGCCGGCGGCGGCCGCAGGTCGAGCGCGAGGCCCGGCGCGACCGCCGCGAACCGCGCGAGCAGCCGCGGCAGCAGGACGAACGCGACCTGATCGGCCATCGCCAGCACGAACCGCCGCTCGGCCCGCGCCGGATCGAACCGCGGCGCGGCCTGGAGCACGGCCTCGGCGGCCTCGAGCGCGGTGCGCACGGCCGGCCGCAGCTCGAGCGCGCGCGGCGTCGCCTGCATCCCGGTGGTCGCGCGGACCAGGATCGGATCGCCGAGCAGCTCGCGCAGCCTGCGCAGGTTGTGGCTCATCGCCGGCTGGCTGACCCCGAGCCGGCGCGCGGCGCGGGTCACGTTGCGGTCCTCGAGCAGGGCGTCGAGCGAGGTCAGGAGGTTCAGATCGACGCCGGCCAGCCGCATGCCTGATCATCAGTATGGCGAATGTAGGGCATGACAACAATCGATTTTGCTTATGACGGCCGGAGGCGCATGGTGTCCGCAAGGAACAAGGGAGTCGCCATGTACGTCATCGCAGGAGTCTCGGGTAACACGGGTTCGGTCGTCGCGTCGCAGCTGCTGGACGCGCGCAAGCCGGTGCGCGTCATCGTGCGCGACGCCGCCAAGGGTGAGGCCTGGAAGGCGCGCGGCGCCGAGGTCGCGGTCGCCGAGCT
>DASWOO010000775.1:0-4863 GCA_036404335.1 Kofleriaceae bacterium | reverse complement strand
TCGGTGACGCCGAGGGCATCGCCCGCGCGCACACCGCGAGCTGGCAGACCAGCTACCGCGGGATCCTGCCCGAGGCCGTGCTGGCGCGCATCGACGTCGATCAGCGGGCGGCGAGCTGGCACCGGGTGATCCTCGATCCCTCGGTGCTGACGCTGGTCGCCTACGACACCACGCACGGCGACATCGTCGGGCTGTGCGACGCGGGCAAGAACCGCAGCCGGACGCCGCAGGCCGGCGAGGTCTACCGGCTGTACTTCGAGCACCACGCGCGCCGCCATGGCCTGGGCCGCGAGATGTTCGAGCGCGTCACCGCCTGGCTCGGCGCGCAGCGCATGGCCTCGCTCGTGATCTGGGTGCTCGACAACAACCACCACGCACGCCGGTTCTACGAGGCGCTGGGCGGCACCGCCGGGCCGCGGGTCGGCTCGCGGGTGTCGGGCTATCCCGTGGTCGAGCAGGCCTATGTCTGGGACCAGCTCTAGGCGGCCAGGGTCAGGACGAACGTCGCGCCGCGCGGCGAGGCGCGGTGGCCGAGCTCGCCGCCCATCGCCCGGGCGAGCGATTGCGACAGCGCGAGGCCCAGGCCCAGGCCGGCCGGGCCATCGGGGGAGACGCCGCGCGCGAAGGCGCGGAACAGCCGGGCGCCCGGCGCGACGCCGGGGCCGTGATCGGTGACCGCGATCTCGACGTGGGCGCCGGCCGCGCGGGCGGCGAGCGTGATCGTCCGGTCGTCCGCCTGGCGGCTGTACTTCTCGGCGTTGTCGAGCAAGTTGCCGATGATCCGGGCCAGCGCGTCGCGATCGAACGCCGCGCCGAGGCCGGGCGCGACCTCGAGGGCGAGCCCGCAGCCGGCTCGATCGAGCGCGGGCTCGGCGCGCTCGGCCAGCTCGCGCAGCGCCGCCGACAGATCGCCGCGCGCCGGCTCGACGCTGAGGTTGCCGCGCTCGAGCTGCGAGAACCCGAGCACGTTGGACACGACGCGGCCGAGCCGCGAGGCCTCCTCGCTCATCCGCCGGGCGTAGTCGCGCAGCTTGGCCGGATCGCCCAGGCCATCGGCGAGCATGTCACCGTAGAGCTGCAAGCCCGCGAGCGGCGTGCGCAGCTCGTGCGCGGCGGCGGCGGCGAACTGGCTGCGCTCGCGGGCCAGGCGCTCGGCGCGCGACACCAGCAGCACGACGAGCACGGCGGCGAGGATCGCGACGACGCCGGCGGCGACGAACCGGGCGACGAAGCCGCGCGCCAGCGATGACGCCTCGGCGGCGGCGGCGAGCGCGGCGCGCGGGTTGGCCGCGACCTCGAGGTGCCAGCCGGGCACGATCTCGGTCGAGCCGTCGTCGCCGGGCACGAGCGCGACCACCGCGTCGCCGGCGCGCGCCGCGAGCCAGCCGGTCAGCGCGCTGCGATCGATCACGAAGCCCTGGGCCAGCGAGCCGTCGGGGGTGTCGACCCGGCGCACCGCGACGATCGCGGGCTGGCCGGCGAACGGCAGCGTCCGCCAGGCGAGCGGCGACACGGTGACCGCGACCGGCATCGCCGCGGGTGCCGGCGCCGGCGGCAGCGCAGGCGCGACCTGCTGGCTGCGAAAGATCGCGTTCGACACCGCGTTCTGCGCGTAGGTGTTGCGGTCGACCTGCTGCTGGCGCGGGATGACCTGCGCCGCCGCGGCCACCACCTCCGCCGCGCGCGGCGCCAGCGCCGACGCCAGGCTGCGGGTCACCTCGTCGCGAAATCGCCGGTGCTCGGCCAGGTGGCGCGGCTCGGACAGCGCCGGCAGCTCGTCGTTGATCGTCGGCGTGCTCGCCCCGCCCTTGCCGTCGAGCTGGAAGTAGCCGGCGACCAGCGCCTCGTCCGAGCCACGCGCGAGCGGCGACGGCGCGACGCTCGGGCCCGCCGAGCCGCGCGGATCGTGGAACAGGTTCTGATAGTGGAAGTACGGCCGCTCGACCTCGCGCGCCAGCACGCCCGCCAGCTCGCCGCGCAGCGCGTGCGCGAGCTCGGCGCCCCGGTGATCGGCGGCCGCCGCGGGCGCGTCCCGCACCGCGCGCTGCCGCGCCCGGACGTCCGCCCAGGCCGACGCGAACCACGCGCCGAGCAGCGCGCCGACCACGATCGTCAGCAGCGCCGCGGCGATCACCGCGCGCGGCCAGCGCCGGCTCACGCCGCCCGCCGCCACGCGTAGCCGGCGCCCTTGACCGACAGGATCACCGTCGGGTGCGCCGGGTCGCGCTCCAGCTTCTTGCGCAGGACCGCGATCGCCATGTCGACCGCGCGGGTCTGCAGATCCCCGCGCTGGCCGAACACCTGCTCGAGCAGCTCGCCGCGGCTGACCACGCGGTCGCGGTGGCGATACAGCCAGCGCACGATGCCGACCTCGCGCGGGGTCAGCGCGACCTGCGCCGCGCCGCGCGCGACGATCATCCGCGCCAGGTCGATCGTCGCGCCATCGATCTCGAGCGCCTCGACCGCGTCCGGCGGAGGCGCGCGCCGGCCGAGCACCCGGACCCGGGCGAGCAGCTCGCGCGCCGAGAACGGCTTGGTCACGTAGTCGTCGGCGCCCTCCATCAGCCCGCGGACCTTGTCGTCCTCGGAGCCGCGCGCGGTCAGCATCAGGATCGCCAGGCCCGGCCGCGCCGCGCGCAGCCGCCGGCACACCTCCATGCCGTCGAGCCGCGGCAGCATCAGATCGAGCACGACCAGCTCGAACGCCTCGCGCAACCCGGCCTCGACGCCCGCGACGCCGTCGGCCGTCGCGACCACCTGGTGGCCGTCCCCGACCAGCAGATCGACGATGCCCTCGCGCAGGCTGGCTTCGTCTTCGACCACGAGGATCCGCACGCGCCCATTGTGCCACGCCCCCGCCGGCGCCATGTCAGGCGCGCGTAAGCACCGGCCTTACGCCAGCCTGACAGCGCGGCCGCGCCGCGCATCGCAACCTGGCCGCATGCAGCTGTCCTCCTGGCTCCCGCTCAGCTTCGCCCTCGCGGCGATGTTCCTCGTCCCGCGCAGCCCCGGCGCGGTCACCCCGTCGCCGGCGCGCACGCCGGAGCACTTCGCCGCCCTGCTCGCGCGCTACGACCACGCCGGCCGCGACGAGCAGCGCGCGCTCGAGCCGCAGCTCGACGCCATGGCCGGCCAGCGCTACGCCGCGTCCGCCCGGCTGTTCTGGTACACCGAGCTCGACGCGGCGAAGCAGGCCGCGCGGCGGACCGGTCGGCCGATCCTCGCGCTGCGGATGCTCGGCGACCTGCGCGAGGATCTGTCGTGCGCCAACAGCCGGCTGTTCCGCGCCGTGCTCTACGCCAACACCGAGGTCTCCGCCCTGCTCCGCGACCAGTTCATCCTCTACTGGTCGAGCGAGCGCGACGTCCCCGTGGTCACGATCGACTTCGGCGGCGGCCGCAAGATCGTCCGGACCACCACGGGCAACAGCGCGCACTACGTGCTCGACGCCGATGGTCGCGTCCTCGACGTCCTGCCCGGGCTCTACGCCCCCGAGGTGTTCCGCCACGAGCTCGGCAAGAGCCTCGCGCTCGCCCGCGAGGTCGCGCACCTCGACGAGGCCGGCCGGCAGCGCGCGCTCCGCGCCTACCACCGCGAGGGCCAGGAGGCCGCCCTCCAGGCGATGGCCGCCGTGGCCGACGTCCCCTACATCGCCGGCCGCCGCACCCTGCTCGGGGTCGGCGACATCGCCCGGGCGCAGATGGCGACCATGTCTAAGGCGAGGATCGAGGTCCCCGACCTGCGGACGATCGGCCTGCTCGGCCCCGGCGACGCCTCGCTCGACGACCCGGCGGCGTGGAGCGCGATCGGCCAGGCGACCTGGCACCTCGGCCCGGCCGCCATCCTCGACGCCCCGAGCCGCGCGCTGGTCGCCCGGCTGCACGATGCCGGCCCCGACGGCCCGCACACCACGCCCGAGCAGCTCGCCGCGGTGATCGCCCGGCTCGAGCAGCACCTCGTCGCCGACACCGCGATCAACGAGCTCCAGCTGCGCCTGCAGATCCGGGCCCAGCTGATGGCGGGTCAGACCGACTTCGCTTCGCTGAACGACTGGATCTACGCCAACGTGTTCGCCACCCCGAAAACCGATCCGTGGCTGGGCCTCAACCCCCGGACCGAGTTCTCGGGGCTGCCCGGCGATGGTGTCGTGGTCCCTTGACGCGTATACTCTGCGGCGATGCATCGCTTGTGGTGGGCCGCACCCGTGACGCTCGCGGTTGCCGCGACCCCCGCCCGCGCGGAGCCGATCCAGCTCGGCGCCTGGTTCGGCCCGCGGCTGTTCTCGAGCTCCCGGCTCGGCTACATCGACGACGCGCCCGCGCACCCCGAGATCCAGAACGCGATGGCGTTCGGCGCGCGGGTCGCCCGGCCGATGCTGCCGTGGCTGGTCCCGGAATTCGAGTTCGCGATGTCGCCGACCAGCACCAACGCGGTCGGCGGCGCGAAGTCGGCCAGCATCTTCTGGATGGAGCCGCGGCTCCACGTCCGGTTCGAGCTGTGGCCGGGCCACGTCGTCGAGCCGTTCGTCGTGGTCGGCGGCGGCGCGCCGATCGATCTGTCGAGCGCCGGCAAGACGTTCCGCTCGTCGATCACCGGCGATGGCTACCTCGGCGGCGGCGTCCGGTTCGATACCCACAAGGGCTTCGTGCTCCGGTTCGACGCCCGGGTCGCGGTGCTGCCGTCCGAGCCGAGCTCGAGCTTCGCGGCCACCGCCGAGCTCGACATCGGGTTCGGGCTCGAGCTTCACTTCGGCGGGCCGCGCTCGGGCGAGGTCGCCCACGTCGGGCCCGGGGTCGACACCGACGGCGACGGCATCCCCGACGTCCGCGACGCGTGCCCCGATCGCCCCGAGGACAAGGACGG
>DASWOO010000774.1:0-2770 GCA_036404335.1 Kofleriaceae bacterium | reverse complement strand
GCCGGATCCCGGCCATGCGTGAGGATTGGCCGCCCCCAGCGAGAACGCGCGGTCACACCGGACGCGCGTATCGGTAGTACAGGGTACGTTTGCGTCTGCCTATCCAGTATCGGCGTACGGCAAAGTACGAGATAGGCAAGGTTCACGGACCCGCGCGGGGCAATGTGCTACGAGATGCAGCTATCAGCGGCACCAGGTCATGTCATTGTTAAGACTGGACTTAACGCAGCATTCTGCGCCAAGTCGTCACGTGGCAGCCCGCCTTGCCTGGCGAGTCGCGCTTCGTGACCGCTACTGAGCGGTAGGCAGAAATGTGGTCAACGGGATCACTGAGGATCACGTGTACAGGCGCTACGTACGACGGCTTACGCCCTTTGGCAACCGGTAATCGGATCTTCCTGCAGCAATTCGCAACACCCGTCCCAGCACTGCGTCGGATCGATCGCGCCGGATCTCGCGCCGGATCTATAGAGAAGCGGCGCCGGCTAGCGCCGGCTAGCGCACGCGCTCGGCCAGCTCGGCGGCGATCT
Source organism: Kofleriaceae bacterium (assembly GCA_036404335.1). Lineage (GTDB taxonomy): Bacteria > Myxococcota_A > Polyangia > Haliangiales > Haliangiaceae > JABFXX01. Next base: position 2,240 of record DASWOO010000774.1, on the reverse strand, counting down.
GCGAGATCTTTCGGCCGGTTGTCTCGATCGTATGCTCGGCTCGCGCGTACAGCTCGTCGCGCGCCGCGAGCAGCGCCTTGAGCTCGGCGAACGCGTGCGGGTTCTCGGCCATCGGCCGCTGATCGCCCTGGGCCACGACGCGGTTCCAGTGGTCCTCGGCCCGCGCACGCAGCCACACCGTCCGGCACCGGGAGCGCAGCAGCGCGAAGTTGGTCGGATCCTGGACGATCGAGCCGCCGGTCGCGAGCACCATCGGCGCGGGCTCGGCCAGGAGCTGGCTCAGCACGTCGTGCTCGATCCGCCGGTAGTAGGTCTCGCCGTGCAGCGCGAACACTTCGCCGAGCGGCAGCCCGGCCGTCTCCTCGATCCGCTGGTCGAGCTCGACGAACGCGACCCCGAGCCGGCGCGCCAGGATCGCGCCGACCGACGACTTGCCGGCGCCGCGCACGCCGAGCAGCGCGATCGGCTTGACCTCGGCCGGCGCGTCGGCCGCCGCGAGCAGCGCCGACGGCGAGGTGCCCAGCGCGTGCGCGACCTCGGCGAACCGGCGCAGCGAGATGTTGCCGTCGCCGGTCTCGAGCTGGGCGAGGAACCGCTCCGACACGCCCGAGTGCTCGGCGAGCTCGCGGCGCGACCAGCCCCGGCGCTCGCGCTGGTCGCGCACCGCCGTGCCGACCCCCTCGAGGTAGCTCGCCATGCTTATGAACTATACTGCATAAATAGCCGACGTGACAAGCAGTAAACTGCATGATACCCAGAACCATGGACCCGACGCTCTTCGAGACCCACCCGTCGCGTTACCGGCACTGGAAGCTCTCGGTCGCCGGGGACGTCGCGACCCTGGTCATGGCGGTCGACGGCGATCACCCGCATCGCCCGGGCTACGAGCTCAAGCTCAACTCGTACGATCTGTCGGTCGACATCGAGCTCGCCGACGCGATCCAGCGCGTGCGGTTCGAGCACCCCGAGGTCAAGGCGCTGATCATGACCGCCGAGCTCGACCGGGTGTTCTGCTCGGGCGCGAACATCTACATGCTCGGGCTGTCGACCCACTCGTTCAAGGTCAACTTCTGCAAGTTCACCAACGAGACCCGGCTCTACCTCGAGGACGCGGCGGCGAGCTCCGGCCTGGGCACGCTGTGCGCTTGCAAGGGCACGACGGCCGGCGGCGGCTACGAGCTGGCGCTGGCGTGCGACGAGACGATGCTGGTCGACGACGGCAACTCCGCGGTGTCGTTCCCCGAGACCCCGCTGCTCGCCGTGCTGCCCGGCACCGGCGGCCTGACCCGGCTGGTCGACAAGCGCAAGGTCCGCCGCGACCGCGCCGACGTGTTCTGCACGACCGCCGAGGGCATCAAGGGCAAGCGCGCCAAGGACTGGGGCCTGGTCGATCACGTCGTGTCGCGCAGCAAGTGGGACGACGCGGTGAAGGAGCGGGCCCAGGCGATCGCGGCCCGGCAGACCGTGAGCCGCGGCCCGGCGGTCCAGCTCGACGCGCTGGCGCCCAAGGTCACCGACCACGCGTTCAGCTATCGCCACGTCGAGCTGACGTTCGACAAGGCCGCGCGCACCGCGAACCTGCACGTCAAGGGTCCCGACGCGGCGCCGCCGGCCGAGCTGACCTCGCCCGACCTGTGGAGCCTGCGCGCGTTCCGCGAGCTCGACGACGCGCTGCTCCGGCTGCGCTTCGATCTGCCCGAGGTCGGCATGGTCACGGTGCGGACCAGCGGCGATCCGGCGCTGGTCATCGCGCACGACGAGGCGCTGGCCAAGGCGACGACCGGCCTGGCCCGCGAGATCCGGCTGTTGCAGCGCCGCGTGCTCAAGCGCTACGACAACACCGCGCGCAGCTTCTACGCCGTCGCCGACCAGGCCACCAGCTGCTTCGCCGGTGTGCTGCTCGAGCTCGCGCTCGGCGCCGACCGGTTCTACATGCGGATCGACGGCGACGAGCAGATCGGCGTGTCGACCTCGGTCGCCAACCAGGGGTTCTTCACGATGGCGTCGGGGCTGTCGCGGCTGGCCGCGCGGTTCTACGGCGAGCCGGCCGCGGTCGACAAGGTTCTGGGCCGCGGCGCCGAGGGCGCGATCGCCTCGGAGGAGGCCGAGCAGCTCGGGCTCGCGACGATCGCCGCGGACGACATCGACTTCGAGGACGAGCTGCGGATCGCGATCGAGGAGCGCGCGTCGCTGTCGCCCGATGCCCTGACCGGCATGGAGCAGTCGCTGCGGTTCGTCGG
>DASWOO010000773.1:0-9377 GCA_036404335.1 Kofleriaceae bacterium | reverse complement strand
TGCTGGAACGCGCGCCGCCCGACCAGCTTGCCGCCGCGCACGAACAGCACGACGACCTCGACGACATCGACCTCGCGGTGCAGGCCCCAGACGTCCTGATCGATGAAGTCGTCCTGCACGACGTGCTGCTTGGCCAACGTGCGCTCGACCACGGCGATCGAGTCGCGCAGCACCGCGGCGACCTCGAAGTCCTCGCGCTCGGCGCGCAGCTCCATGCGGGCCCGCAACCGGCTGACCAGCTCGGCGCTCTTGCCCGACAGGAACATCTTCACGTCCTCGACCTGCTCGGCGTACGCCGCCGCGGTCACCGGCACCGCGCACGGCCCCGAGCACCGCTTGATCTGGTACTGCAAGCACGGCCGGCCGCGGGTCTCGAGCACGTGATCGGTGCAGGTCCGCAGCTGGAAGTGGCGGTTGAGTGTCCGCAGCGTCTCGCGCGCGCTGGTCGCCGAGTGGTACGGCCCGAAGTAGTTGGCGCCGTCGTCGCGGATATGGCGCCCGACCTCGACCCGCGGGAACACCGCGCGCTTGGCGGTCGCGTCGCCGCCGGCCGCGGCCTCGGGCTTGGGATCGACCAGCCGCAGCACCAGGTACTGCTTGTCGTCCCGAAGCTTCACGTTGAACTTCGGCTGGTGCTTCTTGATCAGGTGGTTCTCGAGCAGCAGCGCTTCCTTCGACGACGACACCACGATGGTCTCGACGTCGACGACCGCCTTGCCCAGGAACCCCGCCGCGACGAAGAACCGCTCGTCGCCGCCCGGCCGGAAGTACTGGCGGACCCGCGTCCGCAGGTTCTTCGCCTTGCCGACATAGACCACCGTGGCGCGCGCATCCTTGAACAGGTACACGCCCGGATCCATGGGGATCCGATCCAGCACGTCACTGGCCAGCACGCGGTGACCTTAGAAGAAGCGCTTCACGTCGATGATCAGGACCAGGATCATCACCACGCCCAGCGCCATGATCCCGGCCATGTGGACCATGGTCTCGATCTTGGGGTTGGCGCGGCGCCGCGTCACCATCTCGTAGAGCAGGAACACCAGGCGGCCGCCATCGAGCGCCGGGATCGGCAGCAGGTTGAACATGCCGAGGTACACGCTCAGCATCATCACTAGGTTGAGGCCCGGGACGATGCCGGCCGAGAACGCGCGGTAGAACTCTTCGACCATGCGGATCGGTCCGCCGGGATCGGCCTTCTCCTTGCCGAACACGATGCCGTACAGGCCCGCGCCGATCTGCTTGGTCTTCTCGACCGGATAGTTGAGCGCGCGGCCGGCCGCGTCGATCACGCCGAGCTCGACCACGATGGCCTGCGGCTCGGGCTGCACGCCGATCCGCCAGACCTCGTCGGGCAGCTTGGCGGTCAGCGCCTGGGTCATCGGCTGCAGCGCCGGATTGGCCACCGCGAGCTGGGCGACCGCGGCGTGGCTGTTGTCGAGGTGCGGCCGGATCGAGACGTCGAAGGTCTGGCCCTTGCGCAGCACCGTCATGCGCAGCGGCGCGCCCTTGGCGGCGGTGACCCGGTCGATCAGCGTCGGGCCGCTGCCGATCAGCAGCGGCTGGCCGTCGATCGCGACCAGGCGGTCACCCGGCTGCAGCTTGCCGTACGCGTCGTACTCCTTGAGCACGCTGCCGACGCCGTACCACTTGGCGACGTCGAGGCCGTGGCAGCTGTACAGCGCGAACGCGAGGACGATCGCCGACAGATAGTTCGTCGCCGGGCCGGCGAAGATCGTGATGAACCGCTGCCAGACCGGCCGGTTCGGGTAGGCCTGCAGGTCCTCCGGGTCGACCTCCTCGGCGATGTTCATGCCGCGGATCTCGACGAAGCCGCCGAACGGGATCGGCGCGAGCTGGAACGTCGTGCCCGTCGTCTTCGACGTGCGTTTCAGGACGGCCGGGCCAAAGCCGATGCTGAACCGCTCGATGCGCATCCGGCACCAGCGGGCCACGAAGTAATGGCCGGCCTCGTGGACGACGATCAGAAACGCGAGCGCAACGATCGAGGCAAGTAAGAAGAGGGGATCGAACACGCCGCGTGATTATAGCAGCCGGGTCACGCGAAGCGAGCGAAGGCGCGCAGCCGACCGACCGCGGTGGTCGTCTTGGCGCCGCCCGTCGGGCCGAGGACCCGGATGCTGAGGTTGCGCATCTGCAGGCGCTTGGCGAGCCGGCGGTGCATCGCGGCGCCGAGCAGGCGGGCCCCGCGGAACGCGACCATGCCGCGGATGCGGTGGGCGACGGTGTAGCGGCCCAGCGCGACCTCGCCGTCGCCGTTGCCGGCGAGCAGGGCGCGGATCGCCTCGCCCGCGCCGTCGAGCGAGCCGCTCGCGACGTCGGGGGTCGAGATCAAGAGCAGGGTGCCCTGGGCGCGGGCGGCGCCGACGTCGACGCCCCGGCCACGGCCCGAGGCGTGGGTCACGCGTAGCTCGGGGACCTCGCCGCGCAGCAGCGCGAGCACGGCGTGCGAGTTGTCACCCGAGTCCTCGTCGATCGCGAGGATCTCGAAGCTGACCTCGAGGAGTCGCAGGTGCTCGGCCGTGCGCTTGATCGCGACGCCGACGGTCTCCTCATCATCACCGAAGGGCAGGATGACGGATACGTCGTAGCGCGGTGCGTCGGTCATTGCGCCGAGAGGTAGCAGCAAGCATGCCGGACTGGACTGGACTGTCAGTGGCGCGCTATTTCCGAATCGTCACGTGATTGTGCAGGGTTGGATACGATTTGTTCATCGGATGGTCCGACCGGACGTGCGAAATCCCTTACGCAGCGCGACGAATCATTCGCAGGTTAGACCGCGAAGGGCGCGCTCAAGCGCGCAGCAGGGTCAGCAGCCGGCCGGCGACGGCGCGGCTATCCAGGGCGGCGACGCCGGCTCGCAGGAGATGCTCGGCTGGGGGCGCGCCGAGGATCGTGTCGATCGCGCGGGCGAGCGCGGCGGGATCGTCGGGTGGGACCCGCGCCACGCCGGGCAGGTCGGCCAGGCCACCGACGGCGGACGCGATGACCGGGACGCCGGCGGCGAGCGCCTCGAGCGCGACGAGCGGGGTGCCCTCGGTGCGGCCGCTGGCCAGGGTGCGCGACGGGATCACGACGGCGGCGGCGCGGCGCAGCAGATCATCGCGCGCCTCGGGGGTGACGGCGCCGAGGAAGCGGACGCCGGTCGGCGCGGCGAGCCGCGCGCGCTCGGGGCCGTCGCCGGCGATGATCAGCGGCGGGCGCGAGGTCGTGAGCGGCAGCGCGGCGAGCGCGACGTCGACGCCCTTGATCGGGACGAGGCGCGCGATGATCAGGACGAAGCCCTCGGGGGCGCGGGCGAGCGCGGCGAACCGGGCGAGCGGCAGGCCCATCGGCTGGACGAGCGCGCCGGCGAGCCACGGGCGCAGCGCCGGGGCGGCGGCGAGCGCGATCTGCCGGAGGTGCTCGGCGACGAACACGAGGCGCGCGCCCCGGCGGTGGAGCGCGGCGAGCGCGGGGCGCAGGAGGTGCAGCCGGCGCAGCGTGAAGATGTCGCCGCCGTGGGCGATGGCGACGAGCGGGACGCGGGTGGGCAGCGCGGCGAGCGCCGACGGGGCGAGCCAGTGCGCGAGGATCGCGTCCCAGCCGCGGGCGCGGCGCGCGACGGTGGCGAGCAGGCGGGCGGTGACCAGCGCGGCCTCGGGCAGGGCGCGCAGCGGACCGCGCTCGAGGCTGTCGGGGGCGCCGCCGCGGGCGAACAGCGCGCTCGGGACGCGGGCGGTGGCGAGGTCGCCGGGGCCGCCCGGGCCGGCGGCGATCACGTCGACGTCGTGGCCGAGCGCACGCAGCGCCGCGACCTGGTCGGCGACGAAGCCGCCCGCCGGATCGCCGGCGTGGCGCGGATACGACGTCGTGACGACGCCGAGCCTCACGAGCCGAGCTGCGTGACCCGGCGGCGAACCTGGGCCGCGACCCGGTGGCCCCACGAGCGCAGCAGCACCCACGGGATCGGGTGCAGCGCGGTGCTGAGGTTGATGCCGCTGCGCCACGCCGCGCCGTAGATCGGCCGGACCGGCACGTCGACGACGCGCATGCCGGCGACGTGCAGCCGCGACAGCAGGTCGTTGGGGTAGCCGTAGCGCGGGAACAGATCGTCGAGCGCGATCGTCGCCAGCGCGCGGCGGTGGATTGCGGTGTAGCCGCACTGCGAGTCGAACACGTGGCGGTAGCCCGAGGTGACCCGGGTCGCGGCGGACAGCACGACGTTGCCGACGATGCGCGCGGTCGGCATCGCGGTCCAGATCTCGGGGTGGAGGAACCGGTTGCCCTTGACGTAGTCGGCGTCGCCGTCGGCGATCGGCGCGAGCAGGGCGGGCAGGTCGCCCGGGTCCATCTGGCCATCGCCGGCCATGACCACGGCGATGTCGGCGCCGAGCTCGAGGGCGCGGTGGTAGCCGGTCGTGATCGCGCCGCCGACGCCGCGGTTGGCGGGGTGGCGGATGACCTCGACGGCGCCGGGGCCAGGCCTGGCCGCCGCGGCTCGGGCGGCGGCCGCGGCGGTGTCGTCGCGCGACGCGTCGTCGACGACGAGGATCGTGTCGGCGAGCTCGGGGATGGAGGCGACGGTCGCCGCGATCTTGTCCCTCTCGTTGAACGCCGGGATCACGACGGCAATGTGGAGGCCGCGAAACACCCCGGGGTTGTAGTCGGTGGCGGCGGGGGCGTCTACTGTCAGTAGCCGCGTCTGGTCCCTGTCATAGCCGCGTGCTAGAGGCTCGTACATGGCCGGCGGAGTCAACAAAGTCATTCTCGTAGGGCATCTCGGCGCCGATCCCGACATGCGCTACACGCCGAGCGGCCAGGGCGTGTGCGAGCTTCGCCTGGCGACCAGCGAGAGCTGGAACGACAAGAACGGCCAGCGCCAGGAGCGCACCGAGTGGCACCGGATCGTGGTGTGGGGCAAGCGCGCGGAGGTGTGCTCCAAGTACCTCGCCAAGGGCCGCCAGGTGTTCGTCGAGGGCCGGATCCAGACCCGCAGCTATGACGACAAGGACGGCAACAAGCGCTACATCACCGAGATCATCGCGGCCGACGTGCAGTTCCTCGGCAGCGGGCGCGACGGTGGCGGCGGTGGCGGTGGGGCTGGTGGCGGCGGGGGCAAGGGCGGGCGCGACGATGGCCCGCCTCCGCCGGCGGACAGCGAGTTCGGCGGCTACGGCGGGGGTGGCGGCGGCGGTGGCGGCGGGGGCCCGGACGACGACATCCCGTTCTGATCGAAACCCGGCTGCCTGACCCGCTTCGCGGGGCGGTCGCCCGGTCTTCGCGTACGATGGCGCGGCGGGCACCAGCAGCTCGTGGAACCTCTCGTGGCCTCTCCAGGAAGTCTCCGACGGCATCACGACTTCCTGCGGCTGTGGTCGGCGCAGGCGATCAGCGCGTTCGGCTCGCGGATCACGCGGGTCGCGCTGCCGATCATCGCGGTGTCGACGCTCGGCCGGCGCGGCGCGATGCTCGGCGTGCTCGCGGCGGTGCAGCTGATCCCGGGCGTGGTGCTGGCGATGGTCGCCGGCGGGTTCGTCGACCGCGGCCGCAAGCGGCGGATCCTGATCGCGTGCGACCTGGTGCGCGCGGCGCTGGTGGTGTCGCTGACGGTGGCGTGGGCGGCGGATCTGCTGACGATGGCGCAGCTGCTGATCGTCGGCGCCGGGGTCGGCACGGCGACGGCCTTGTTCCAGATCACCGACGTCGCGTACCTGCCGGCGCTGATCGGCCGGCGCCGGCTGGCCGAGGGCAACGCCAAGCTCGAGACCACCGAGGCGGTCGCCGAGATCACCGGGCCGGCGAGCGCGGGCGTGCTGATCACCGTGCTCGGCGCGCCGCTGGCGATCGCGATCGACGCCGCGAGCTACCTGGGCTCGGCGCTGCTGCTCGGCCAGATCCGCGAGAAGGAGCGCAAGCGGCCGCGGCTGGAGACCGAGCCCGGCCCGGTGCCGCTCGCGGTCGCGGCGCGGACCCGCGAGGACTTCGCGCTCGGCATGCGCGCGATCTTCGGCCACCCGTGCGTGCGGCCGCTGATCCTGTGCCTGATGGTGTGGTCGGTCCTGGGCGGGTTCTACATCTCGCTCTACACGCTGTTCTGCCTCAACGATCTCGGCCTGTCCGACGCCACCTTCGGCGCGATCATCGCCTCCGGCGGGCTCGGCTCGCTGGCCGGCGCCGTGCTCGCCCGCGGCATGTCGCGCGCGTTCGGCGTCGGCTGGACCCTGGCGATCACCGCCGTGATCAGCGTGGCGTGCAACGGCTTCATCCCGCTCGCGGCCTACGCGCCCTCGCACGCCTGGGCGATCGCCTTGCTCGTCATCCACCAGGTCGTCAGCGATTGCTTCTCGGTGTCGTTCCTCGTGCTCGCGGTGACCTTGCGCCAGACCGTCCTGCCGCGCGAGCTGCTCGGCCGCGCCAACGCCGCCGTGCACGTCTGCACCTCGGGCGCGCTCGTGCTCGCCTCGCTGGCCTCGGGCTGGCTCGATCCCCTGCTCGGCGCGCGCGACGCCCTCTGGATCGGCTGCGCGATCGGCATGGTCGCCCCGATCTTCCTGTGGCCGCTGCGCCGCCTGCGCGACATGCCCTCCCCCGATCTCGGCGCCAGCGACTCGCTGCCGATCCCGCACGGCGCCTGACTCGCGCGGGCCGCTCAGGCGCAGATGTCGCGCACCACGGCGTCGAGGACCTCGGCGCCCCAGGCGAGGCCGGCGACGGGGATCCGCTCGTCGTGGCCGTGGAACATGTCGGAGAACCGGATGCCGGAGGTGCGCTCGATCTTGACCGGCGAGAAGCCGTACCAGCGGGCGCCCATCTGCGTGAAGTACTTGCCGTCGGTGAAGCCGGGGATCATGTAGGGCACGACCACGGCGTCGGGCTCGCGGCGGCCGAGCTCGCGGACGATCGCGTCGTAGACCGGCGACGCCACCGGCTCGGTGACGGTCGGCGGCGACGACGTCATGACCTCGAGCTCGACGTCGGGGCCGAGCACCGCGCGCAGCTCGCGCAGCAGGTCTTCGTCGGTCTGGCCGGGCAGGGTGCGCCCGTCGATCTCGAACTCGGCGACGCCGGGGATCACGTTGGTCGTGTTGCCGGCGCGCACGACCGTGGCGGCGGCGGTGTTGCTGAGCAGGGCGGCGAAGCTGCGGGCGATCGGCGCGGCCGGCAGCAGGCGCGCGACCCGGGCGAGCAGGCGCGGCCGGGCGACCAGCTTGAGCAGCGGCTGGATCAGCGCGGGCTGGCGGGCGCGCACCGCGTCGACGAAGTCGGCGACGGCCTTGGTCGGGTGGACCGGCAGCTGGGCGTTGCCGAGCCGGGCGAGCGCCTCCCCGAGCCTGGTCACGACGCTGTCGTGGCGCGGCATCGAGCCGTGGCCGGGCGTGCCGGTGATCCGCGCCTTGATCCAGACCAGGCCCTTCTCGGCGACCTGCACCGGGTAGAACGTCGTCTCGCCCAGGTGGAGCGAGAACCCGCCGGCCTCGCCGATCGCGTACTCGGCCTCGACCTTGTCGCGGTGCTGGTCGACCAGGAACTTCGAGCCGTACTCGCAGCCGGCCTCCTCGTCGGCGACCGCCGCGAAGATCACGTCGCGCGACAGGACGGCGCCGGTCGCGGCCAGCCGGCGCATGATCGCGGTGCACATCGCCGCCATGTTCTTCATGTCGATCGCGCCGCGGCCCCACAGGCAGCCGTCGTGCTCGTCGCCGGAGAACGGCGGGTGCTGCCACTTGCTCGCGTCGGCCTCGACCACGTCGAGGTGGGCGGTGAGCAGCAGCGGCGGCCTGGCGCCCGTGCCGCGGTGGCGAACGATCAGGTTCGATCGGCCGGGCGCGCGCTCCAGCCGCTCGGGCTGATAGCCGACCTCGGCCAGCACCCCGGCCAGGTAGTCGGCGCAGGTCCGCTCGTTCCCGGGCGGGTTGGTGGTGTCCATGCGCAGCAGCGCCTGGCAGAACCGCCGCGCTTCGTCACCGAGGGGCTGTACGTCCATGCTGGCAACTCTATCGGAAAACAAAAGGTGCCGGCGCGCGCGCACGGGGGAGGAAACAGCGCGCACGCCGGCGAGGTCCGCCGGGCACCGGTCAGGGCGCCCGGCGGGGAGCGTCAGTTCGCCGCGATCGTGGTGTCGCCCTTGATGTCGAGGTAGGGCTCGAGCTTCTTGAAGGTCTTGTAGCCGAAGCCTTTGACGTGGCGCAGGTCGGCCGTGCGCTTGAAGCCGCCGTTCTTCTTGCGCCAGTCAAGGATGCGCTCGGCCTTGGACGGGCCGACCGTGGGCAGGAGCATCAGCTGGTCCTGGGTCGCGGTGTTGAGGTTGAGCTTGCCGCTGATCTGCTTGTGGCTGCCCTTCTTGGCCGGCGCGTCATCGCCGGCCACGCCACCGCCGCCGCCGGGTGCAGGCACAGCGGCCTTGGTGACCTGCGAAGGCGAGGTCACCAGCGAGGGCGCCGCCGTCGCCGAGCGGGTCCACGCGCCACCCATCGCAGCGATCAGCATCGCCACGGCCGCCAGGGTGATCAGGCGGCGCGACAGGTTCGAGAACGACAGGTTCGAGAGCGAGAAGTTCGAGAGGGTCATGACACGGGCCTTTCATCGTTGCAGTTGGAAAAACTTGGAAAACACAGCGGGGATCAGGCGAGCGACAGCGCGGGGGCGTCGGCCGGCTGCGGCGGCGAGCCACCGCCCGCGCCGGCGCGCCAGGCCTCGCGGCGGCGCAGGTCTTCCTCGTCGAGCTCGCGCAGGGTGAGCTTGCCGTCGCGCGGCAGCACGTCGAGGTAGATGTTGATCGAGCTATCGCGGTTGAGGTGGCCGGTCCCGCACCGGATCCAGAAGGTGCCGCCATCCTGCTTGGTGATCGGCGCCAGGACCTTGAAGGTTCGCTTGTCTTGCACGTGGGCTTCCTTTCGACGACATCGCGTCGTGCCCCGACCCAAGAGCACGCGCGGTGCCACCGGTAACCGCGCGATCTGCCTCGCGCGGCCCACGGGCTCTGTCCGGTTGGCGGACAGCCGTCCGGATCTCGGCCGGACACCTGAGAGCGGCGATCTAAAACCCGTTAGTCGTCAACGCTCTGCAAGCCTCTCAGGCACTTGGACGTGACTGAATCCCGTTGGGGGCCACTGGGGACCGCTGAGTCCCGTAGCCGCTGGCGAAAATTTGGCCAACGTTTCACTGGGCAGACGTGAAAATCGGCATCGGCAGACCGGGCGTCATAGCCGCAACCACACGCCTAGGACGCAACCTCGTCATGCTTGGGCGCCTGGAAGACCCTAGCCGCTCTGGCAGCCTCGCACTAGAAGGACGAACCCGGTTCGCTCGACTGCAGGTGAACGGATGTCAGGGGTACCTTGTACGATGAGCGCCATGCCCGTTCCTTGGAAGCTTAA
>DASWOO010000772.1:0-2982 GCA_036404335.1 Kofleriaceae bacterium | reverse complement strand
CTGCTCGGCGCGGTCGGCGAGGGTCGCGCCGGTGTGCGGGTACTCGCCGTACAGGCCGTGGAACACCGCGACGCAGAACGAGAACTGATCGGCGCGCGGATCGGTGACCTCGCCGCGCATCGCCTCGGGCGCCATGAACGCTGGGGTGCCCAGCACGACGCCGGCGGTGGTCTCGATCCCCGAGCTGATCGTGGCGCGCAGCGGCGAGCCGGGCGGCACCACGTCGAGCGGGTCCGCGGCGACCAGGCCGAAGTCGACGACCCGGATCCGGCCGTCGCTGCCGTGCAGGACGTTGTCGGGCTTGAAGTCGCGGTGGACCAGGCCGGCGGCGTGGGCGGCGGCCAGGCCGCGCGCGGCCTGTAGGTAGATCGCCAGGACGGTGCGCCACGGCGTGGTCCGATCGAGCTTCTTACGCAGCGTGACGCCGTCGACCAGCTCCATCGCGATGAACACGTGGTCGTCGAGCACGCCGACGTCGTAGACCGGCACGACGTTGGGGTGAGACAGCTGGGCCATCGCCCGGGCCTCGCCGAGCAGCCGGGCGCGCGACCGGACCTCGACCGACAGCTCGGGGCGCAGAACCTTGAGCGCGATGTTGCGGTCGAGGTCGGGATCGCGGGCGCTGTAGACCACGCCCATGCCGCCGTGGCCGACGACGCCGGTCACGACATAGCGGCCGAGCTGCGCGCCGTTGGGCAGCCGGCCGGAGTCGGCGTCGCGCGGGGTCGGCTCCCGCAGCGCCCCCGGCCGATCCGGCAGGGTGAAGATCGAGCTCGTGGGGTCGTCCCCGTCGCTACCCACGGCGCAAACCCTAGCGCACCCGCGAACAACCTGCATGATGCGAACCACGCAAGTCAGGCCCAGGGTGGCCGGGCACCCGGGGATCTCAAGCGGCGAGCTTGGCCTTGAGGCCGGCGTCGAGCGCGTCGAGGAACTGCTCCGTGGTCAGGTACGGGTGCTTGGCGTCGATCAGCACCGCGAGGTCCTTGGTCATCTTGCCCGACTCGACGGTCTCGACGCACACCTTCTCGAGCGCGTCGGCGAACCCGGCGACGTCCGGCGTGTTGTCGAACTGGCCGCGGTACTTGAGGCCCTGGGTCCAGGCGTAGATCGACGCGATCGGGTTGGTCGACGTCGGCCGGCCCTTCTGATGCTCGCGGAAGTGGCGGGTCACCGTGCCGTGCGCCGCCTCGGCCTCGATCGTGTTGCCGTCGGGCGTCATCAGCACCGAGGTCATGAGGCCGAGCGAGCCGAAGCCCTGCGCGACCGAGTCGGACTGGACGTCGCCGTCGTAGTTCTTGCAGGCCCAGACGAAGCCGCCGTCCCACTTCATCGCCGACGCGACCATGTCGTCGATCAGGCGGTGCTCGTAGACGATGCCCGCGGCCTTGAACTTGTCCGCGAACTCGGCGTCGAACACCTGCTGGAACAGGTCCTTGAACCGGCCGTCGTAGCGCTTGAGGATCGTGTTCTTGGTCGACAGGTAGACCGGCCAGCCGCGGTTCAAGCCATAGTTGAAGCTCGAGCGCGCGAAGCCGATGATCTGATCGTCGAGGTTGTACATGCCGAGCGCGACGCCGCCGCCCGGGAACTCGAAGATCTTGTGCTCGATCGGCGCGCTGCCGTCCTTGGGCGTGAACGTCATGGTCAGCGTGCCCGGGCCCGGGACCACGAAGTCGGTCGCGCGGTACTGGTCGCCGTAGGCGTGGCGGCCGATCACGATCGGCCGGGTCCAGCCGGGGACCAGCCGCGGGACGTTCTTGCAGATGATCGGCTCGCGGAAGATCGTGCCGCCGATGATGTTGCGGATCGTCCCGTTGGGCGAGCGCCACATCTCCTTGAGGTTGAACTCCTTGACCCGCGCCTCGTCGGGCGTGATCGTCGCGCACTTCACCGCCACGCCGTACTGCTTGGTGGCGTTGGCCGAGTCGATCGTGACCTGGTCGTTGGTCTGGTCGCGATACTCGATGCCGAGGTCGAAGTATTTGATGTCGATGTCGAGGTAGGGGAGGATCAGCTTGTCCTTGATGAAGGACCAGATGATCCGCGTCATCTCGTCGCCGTCCATCTCGACGATCGGATTCTTCACCTTGATCTTCGTCTGAGCCATGGGCGCTTTGTAGCACCTCACCTGGGCCAGACGGGCGGTACCGCACAGGATTGCGACGCACGCGGCTGCGACAAGTCCGCTCGGCCGCTCGGGGCGCGCACGGTGATCGCCCGAGCGCACCTCGGCGAAACAAGTGGTTGGCCGGGCACACGCGATGCAACTGCGTCGGTCATGTACAGCAAAGCCCGCGTCGCCGGGCACCCGATCCACCCGATGATCGTCTCGTTCCCGATCGCGTTCTACACCGCGACGGTGGCGATGCTGTTGGCGTACATCGGCACGCTCGAAGCGTTCTGGTACCGGGTCGCGATGGTTGCCAACATCGCCGGGATCGTCACCGCGCTCGTCGCGGTCGTCCCCGGCGCGATCGACCTGTTCGCGCTGCCCAAGGACTCGCGGGCCCGGGCGACCGGCCTGCGCCACGCCGGGTTCAATCTGCTGGCGACCGGGCTGTTCGCGGTGACCGCGCTGCTGCTGTATCGCGGCTGGAGCCACCGGGTCATGATCGACGGCGAGTACGTGTTCGACGCGACCATCCCGCTCGCGATGAGCGTGATCGCGTGGGTGTCGATGGTCGTCGCCGGCTCGCTGGGCTGGACCCTGGTCCAGACGCACCACGTCGGGATCAAGCCGGCCAACGTCAAGGGCCACCGCCCGTCGCGCGAGCCCGCGCTGATCACCGTCGAGCAGCGGACGATGACCGACGCCGAGGCCGACGCAGTGTTGCGCACGGAGTCGGTGCCGGCGCACCAGGGCTATCACCACAGCCCGCCGATCGACGGCCACACCGACCCGATCGTCGCCCTGCACTGAGCTTTTGTTTGTATGCTCGCCGAGGTGCAGCTGGCCTCGACGATCCGCGGAGTGCGCTA
>DASWOO010000771.1:0-2008 GCA_036404335.1 Kofleriaceae bacterium | reverse complement strand
TACTGCCACGCCAAGACGCTGTCCGGCGACCCCGCGCAGGACCTGCTCGACTTCAACATCACCGTCGGCCAGCCGATCCGCGGCATGACCTGCCTGGTGATGGATCCGGCCGGCGAGGTGATCACCACCCCGCGCGCGCCGGGCGAGCTGTGGGTCGGCGGCGTCCAGGTCCTCGACGAGTACCGCGGCAGCCCCGAGATGACCGCGAGCGTGATCGGCAGCCACCAGGGTGAGCGCTATTACCGGACGGGCGATATCGGGTTCTTCGACGAGCGCGGCGACTACTACGTCACCGGCCGGCTCGACGAGACCCTCAAGCGCCGCGGCTATCGCGTCAACCTGCTGAACATCGACTCGTATCTCCAGCGCCTCGCGCCGGTCCAGGAGTGCATGACGATCGCCGTGCCGCACCCGGTGTACGAGCACGAGCTCGTGACCTATGTCGTGGCGCGCGCGGCCGTCACCGAGGACGAGCTGCTCCAGCTGATGCGCGGGGTGCTCGTGGCCTACGAGCTGCCCGACGAGATCCGGTTCATCGAGGAGCTGCCGCGCGGCGCGACGGGCAAGGTCGATCGCAAGCAGCTCGCGCTGCGCCACGCCGCCGAGTCAGTCTAGCGCGACGCCCTTGGCGCGGAGCACGGCGACGATCTCGGGCAGCGACGTCATCTTCAAGAGGTCGGCGTCGTCGAGCTTCACGGCGAAGTGGTCCTCGAGCGCGGCGACGACGCCGACGTGGCCGATGCTGTCCCAGCCTCGCAGCTTGCCCCGCGCCGCATCGTCGCCGACGCGCGCGACCGGGACCCCGAGCGCGCTCGCCAGCAGCTGCTTCACGTTCGCGGTGCTCATCGCCGCCATGCTACGCGAAGAGTGCCGCGGGGAACAACCGCGGCCATGCTAGGTTCGCCGGCGGTGCGGGTCCCTGCTGCGTTGCGCGATGATCGCCTGTTCGCGGTGCTCGCGATCATTGCCATACCGAGCCTCGCGCATCTCTGGCTATCGCGCGCGGGCTACGCGCCGGCGGACGACGGGATGATCCTCGCGCTCGCGCGCCGGCTGATGTCCGGCGAGGTCCCGCATCGCGACTTCATCTCGGTCCGCCCGGTCGGTTCGGGGCTGGTCCACGCGCCGTGGTTGCTCGCCGGCGGGCTGGGCTACTGGATGTCGCGCTGGTTCGTGTGGTGCCAGTTCGGGGTGATCGCCTGGGCGTGCGTGCGGCTGCTCGAGAGCTACACGCAGCCGCTCGGCGGCCGGCGGCTGCCGTTCGCCGTGCTGGCGTTCATCGCCACGGCCCACTACATGCCGCCGATGGCCTGGCACACGATCGACGGCGTCTGCGCCACGTGCCTGGGCGCCGCGCTGGTCCGCACGCGCGCCGGCTGGCCGCGCCTGGTGGGCTACGGCCTGATCGGCTTCAGCTGCATCTGCAAGCAGAGCTTCGTGGTCTCGGCGCCCGTCGCGGTCCTCGCGCTCGGCGGGCACCGCGCGTGGCGCTCCGTCGCCGCCGCGCTCGCGCCGGGCGCGCTCTACCTCGCGGTCCTCGGTCTCGCGGGCGGCCTGGCCGACGCCGTGCAGCAGCTGACGCGGACCAGCGGCCCGCTGCTCGCAGGCATGTCCGAGATGTACCTCGGGCTCAACTCGCTGGTCGGGATCGTCCTGGGCCTCGGGGTGCTGGCGATCGATCGCTGGGCGCCGCGCGCCGGGCGCTGGGCGCGGGTGCTCGTGCTCGCGCCGCTGTTCGTCGGCCTGGTCGTGCGCGTCCTGGCGTGGCCGCGGCCGCTGGCGTTCCCGATGTACTGCTTCACGCTGGTCGCCTATCTGGCGGTCACGCTGATCGCCCAGCGCGGCGAGCCCCGGCGCCTGGTCGCGATCGCGCTCGCGCTCGGCGTCGCGGCGTCGCTGTCGCATGGCTATCTCACCCCGGCGATCGCCTCCGGCCTGCTGCTGATCGGCGTCGCGCTGCCGCGCCCAGATCGCCCGGACCTGCTCCCGGGCGCCGCGCTGCTCGGCC
>DASWOO010000770.1:0-4085 GCA_036404335.1 Kofleriaceae bacterium | reverse complement strand
CGCTCGAGGCGCTGCTCGCGCTGCTGGTGCCCGCGCTCGAGCGCAGGGGCCACGACGCGATCAGCGTCCGGTTCCTGGGCACGCCGCAGATCACCAGCGTGCTCACCCGCCATCGCTTCCAGTACCGCGGCGCCGATCGCTCGATCATCGTGCGCCCGACCGCGGGCTGTCCGGTCGCGCCGGAGATCTTGCGCGACGCCCGCATGTGGTACGTGACCGACCTCGACGAGGATACATGAGCCACGGGATCAGCCGGCGGAAGTTGCTCGCGGGCGGGGCGGTGGCGGCGGTCGCCGGCGGCGCGCTCGCGCTGCGCCATCGCATGACCTCGCAGGTCAAGCGCCTGACCCGCGACAGCGCGTTCGCCTCGACGCCGGCGCTGGTGCCGCACGATCCGGCGACCGAGCGCCGCACGCTGCACGTCGCGCGCGGCAAGCCGCCGGCCGACAACATCGACGCCGTGCTCGACCAGGCCGGGCTCGCGCAGCTGATCGGCGAGGACGACCTCGTCATCCTCAAGGTCTCCGCCCAGTGGTGGAACCAGGGCATGACCAACGTCGCCGCCGCGCGCCGCGCGATCCAGCGGATCCTCGATCGGCCAAACTTTCGCGGCGAGGTCGTGGTGTTCGAGAACACCCACTTCCGGCTCGCCGACGGCTCGGGCCTGTCGCGCGCGTTCACCCGGCCGAGCGAGCGCAACGTCGACGTCCCGGGCTGGGCCTCGCTCGGCGACCTGGTCGCCGAATTGCGGGCGTCGGGCAAGCCGGTCAGCGCGGTCGGCCTGATCGACGCCGCGGCCAGCGAGCTCAAGGACGACCCGTGGCACGACCCCGGCCACGCCCACGGCGTGTACGGCGGCGACGGCCGCGGCCCGATCGCGGCGGGCGAGGTCCGCGACGGCTATCGCTGGGCGCTCGACCGCAGCTTCGCCCGCAAGCGCGGCTGGTTCGAGACCACGCGCGCGCCGCTGACCTGGCCGGTGTTCACCTCGCCGCGCTCGGGCCTGCAGGTCGACCTCGCCGACGGCGTGTTCGAGCTCAAGGGCGGCCAGCGCACCAGGACCTCGCGCAAGCTGACCTGGATCTCGATGGTCACGGTCAACGAGCACGCCTCGACCGGCATGACCGCGTGCTGCAAGTCGGCGATGGGCGTCGTCGACATGAGCGCCGGCAAGCTCGGCACGGACCCGCGCACGGCGGCCTACAACTCGATCCACTACTTCGGCAACCCCGAGGCGACCTGGCGCATGGCCGGCCCGCTCGCCCACTTTGCCCGCGAGGTCCGCGCCCCCGACCTCTACCTCGCCGTCGCCGAGTGGGTCGCGATCCGCCCCGCCGCCGACGCCACGTGGGACGACGACGCCATGGACGCCCGGCTCGCCGCCGAGTCCGCCCACCGCGCCAACACCATCATCGCCGGCGCGGACCCCGTCGCCATCGACTACTGGGCCGCCAAGAACGTCCTGACCCCGATCGCCACCGAGCTCGGCGCGCGCGGCCGCGGCCAGTTCGACGTCACCGACCCCGACAGCAAGCTGTCCCGCTTCCTGCGCGACTACCGCCAGGTCTACAAGGCCGGCACGATGACCGACGAGCTGATCAGCGTCGCGTAGACCGAAGGTCAGCGTCGGCTCACTGTCGCGCCGCGGTGAGCGCCGTGAACATGGCCGACGATGACACGAACGATGCGCACTTCAATTCTCGGGGCGCTGTGGCTGGCGGCGATGACGGCTGGCACGGCTGGCTGTGCTGCCGACGCGACGACCGGCTTGGATGAGTCCAGCGACTCGCTGCGGACCTGTCCGATCGACCCCAGTGCCCTGGACGATGACGGCACCGCGCCGTCCGACGGCGCCGGCCAGGCGTGCACGCTCTATTGCTACACCGGCTGCATCCTGCCATCGCGCCGCTCGCGGCACGCGTACCCCTCGGAAGGCCCGGTCACGACCGGCTGTCCGACGGGTCAGATCTGCACGATCGATACCCCGAAGACGTGCGCAGGCACCGGGTCGCCGGGTTCGGGCGAGGCTGATGAGGGCGACTCCTCACCTGGCCACTGCGTCACATCGCCGTAACTGTCGCGCCCGTTCGCGGCCAGTCGCCAACAGACACAGACGCTCGCGATGTTCAGGACGGCAACGACAGCGTCAGCGGCGGCGCGTGCAGGTAGCGGGCGACGGCGCGCTTGGCGTCGATGTCCTTGTAGACGCGTTCGACTTGCTCGGGGGTGAGGCCGAGGGCGGCGGCGACCTCGGCGGCGGCGAAGCCGTGGTGGCGGCCGTAGAGGCAGATGTCCATGCGGTCGTAGGACAGCGAGAAGTAGAACTCTTCTTGCGACTGGGGCAGGGAGAAGGTGTCGGTCGTCGGCGGGCGCGAGCGGATCTCGTCGGGGATGCCGAGCGCGGCGGCGAGCTCGTAGACCTGGGTCTTGTACAGGTGGGCGATCGGCTTGATGTCGGCGGCGCCGTCCCCGTTCTTGACGAAGAAGCCCTGGTCGTACTCGAGCAGGTTGGGCGTGCCGACCACGGCGTAGACCAGGCGGTCGGCGTGGAAGTACTCGAGCATCTTGCGCGTGCGCTGCTTGAAGCTGGTCGAGGCGACCACGGTCAGGTAGGCGTCGGGCGGCAGCCGCGCGGTGATGGTCTCGCCCTCGGGCGACTGGGCGACGATGCTCGAGATCCGGTAGCGGTCGCTGTCGAGCACGCTGGGCAGGATCAGCTTGCACTTCCAGTCGGCGCGGTAGGCCGGGATCACGGCCTTGATCGCCTCGTCGCGCCGGGCGTAGCAGCCGGCCGCGGCGAGGATCGGCGAGATGTCCTCGTCGACGGTGACGATGCCCAGGTGCTCGGCGATCAGCCGGCCGAGCCGGACGGTCTCGCCCGACGACTCGCCCTCGTTCATGAACAGGCCGAGCACGCGGTCCTGGCCGAGCGCGCGCACGGCGAGGGCGGCGCACACGCTCGAGTCGATGCCGCCCGACAGGCCGACGACCACGCCGCGGCGCCTGAGGTCGCCGCGCACCGTGGCCTCGAACCACTTGCTGATCCGCGCGAGCTCCTCGTCGACCCGCGCGCCCAGCCGCACCGCGTCGGCCGAGAAGCTCATCGTTTTTCCTCGGCTCCGCTCTCGTGGGTCGCGCCCGCCGCGCGCGTGACGTACGCAACCAGCGCGTCGACCGAGTCGAAGTTGGCCGGGACCATGTCGTCGTCGGCGACCTGGATGCCGTACTCGTTCTCGACGAAGCTGACCAGCTCGAGCACGCCGGTCGAGTCGATGATGCCGCGGTCGAGGAACGACGTCGCGTCGTCGAACGAGCTCGGATCGGCGAGGTAGAAGTTCTTGGTGATGAAGCCGCGCAGGCGGGCGCGGACCGCTTCTGAGTCGATCATTTGCTGACTTTCGGGGTGCGTGCGAGCCGGGCCGCGACCACCCGCGGCGCGCCCTCATCGTTGGCGATCATCGTAACCTCGTCGTAGCCGCCCGCGCGCTGGAACACGAGCTGGAGCTGTCGCTCCTGGCCCAGCCCGAACTCGAACACCAGCCAGCCGCCGGGCTTGAGCAGCGCTCGGGCGTCGCGGGCGACCCGCTGGTGGATCGACACGCCGTACGGGCCGCCGTCGAACGCCTCGCGCGGCTCGCCGGTCAGGTCGTCGCGGGTCGCGAGCTTGCTCGTCGAGATGTAGGGCGGGTTGCAGACGATCAGGTCGATCGTGCCGGCCAGCGAGTCGGGCGCGAGCGGCGCGAACAGATCGCCCTGGCGGACCTCGACCCGGTCGGCGAACCCGAGCCGGGTCAGGTTGCGCCGCGCGAGCTCGACGCACGGCTCGGTGAGATCCAGCGCCCAGCCGCGCGCGTCGGGCCGAGCCGCCGCGATCGCGCACGCCAGGTTGCCGGTGCCGCAGCACACGTCGACGAACCGCGCCCCCGCTCGCTCGATCGCCGTCCGTGCCGCCAGCTCGGTCTCGGTCCGGGGCACCAGCGCGTAGGGGCAGGTCTCGATCGCCAGCCCTCAGAACTCGACCAGGCTCATGCTAGCCCGGTCTTCTGGAGCTTGCCGGCCGCGCCCTTGGCCAGCTCGGCGACGAT
>DASWOO010000769.1:0-4268 GCA_036404335.1 Kofleriaceae bacterium | reverse complement strand
CGAGCAGCTGTGGCCGCAGCTCAAGGCCGAGCTGCTCGGCGACGAGCGCAGCTACCGGGCCCTGGGCCTGCGGCCGCGCATCGTCTATCGCGGCCGCGACCTGTTCGCGCCCGGCCCGGTGGCGATGAGCCAGACCGCGGACGCCGAGGCCGCCGTGGCCACGTCGCTGTCGCGGCTCGCCGGCGCCACGCACCGCGCGCTCGCCACCCGCGTCGCCCGCGCCACGACCGCCGGCTTCGAGCGGCTGATCCACGCCTACCTGGTCGCCGCCGGGTTCCGCGAGATCGCGTGGGTCAAGCGGGTCAGCAACATCGCGTACGCCCAGGCGATCGCGCCCGGCATCGATCGCCCGGTGCTGATCAGCGCGCGCGCCGGCGACCAGCCGATCGATCGCCGCGGCATCGGCGAGCTGCGGGTCGGCGTCGAGGCCAAGGACCTGATCGCCGGCATCCTGTTCTCGGCGCGCGAGCTGTCCGAGGACGCCGAGCGCGAGCTCGAGCGCGCCGGTCGCTCGGTCTCGGTGATGTGCGGGGATCAGCTGATCGCGGCGCTGATCGCGTCGGGCGTGGGCGTGGTCAGCGCAGCCGCGCCGGTGCACTACGTCGACGATCAGCTGCTCGACGAGCTGCTCGCGGGTTGATCGACATGGCGGCCGAGCTCGCGTGGCGATGGCTCGGCCGCGCGGCGTACCGCGAGGTCTACGCGCTGCAGCGCCAGGTCCGCGAGGACGTCTGGGCCGGCGCGCCGGGCCAGGTGCTGTTGTGCGAGCACCCGCCGGTGATCACGCTCGGCAGGTCGGCGACCGAGGCCAACATCCTCGACGCGCGCGGCGTCGACGTCGAGCGCATCGAGCGCGGCGGCGAGGTGACCTATCACGGGCCCGGCCAGCTCATGATCTATCCGGTGGTCCGGATCAAGGGCGTGGTCCGCTTCCTCGAAGCCGTCGCCGGCGCGATCATCGAGACCTGCGCGGCGTTCGGTGTCGACGGCGCGGCGTGGCGGCGCGATCCGGCGGGCGTGTGGCTTGGCGACAGGAAGCTCGCCGCGTGCGGGATCCATGTCTCGCGCGGCGTCGTGATCCACGGCTTCGCGTTCAACATCGCGACGCCATCCGAGGCGTGGCGAATGATCCGGCCGTGCGGGCTCGACGTGCCGCAGGTGTCTCTCAATGATGCATGCCTTGAGCCCACATCGGTCGAACAAGTCGCGACAGAGATGGGGCCGCGTGTCGTTCGCGCTGTGAGATGACGCGTGCGTGTGTAAGATAGCCCTCGCGTATGGATGGGCTGAAGCGGATCACTGTCCTCTACAACACCGACTACGACGCGGAGACAGGTCCCACCGATGAGATGTCGGTCGAGGCCAGCGCGCGTCAGCTGATGTCGGCGTTGGTCGAGGCCGGCTTCACCGTCGACATGATCGGCCAGCAGGGCATCGAGGTCCTGTCGGTGCTCGACCGGCTCCGCGCCAACAAGCCCGACCTGGTGTTCAACCTGTGCGAGTCCATGGCGGGCGACTCGCGCAACGAGCCGACGTTCGTCGGCCTGCTCGACGTGTTCGGCATCCCGTACACCGGCACCGATCTGCTCGGCCTGGCGTCGTGCCTGCACAAGCGGCGCGCCAAGGACATCCTGCTCGGCTGCGGCATCCCGACGCCGCCGTACAAGTTCCTCGCCAACCTCGACGCGCTCGACGATCCGGCGATCGACGGGTTCGACTATCCGTGGTTCGTCAAGCTCGCCCACGAGGACGCGTCGATCGGCATCACCGAGGAGAACTTCGTGACCTCGCCGGCCGCGCTGCGCCGCCGCGCGCGCGACCTGATGATCGAGTTCGACCAGGCCGTGCTCGCCGAGCGCTACATCGATGGTCGCGAGCTCAACGTCGCGCTGATCGGCACCGGCGACACCGCCGAGATCCTGCCGGTCCACGAGATCGACTTCAGCGCGATGCCGGGCGACCGGCCCAAGATCGTCAGCTACGCCGCGAAGTGGGAAGAGGGCCACGTCGACTACATCGGCACGCGGCCGGTGCCGCTGATCAACGCGACTCCCGAGCTCGTCGCCACCGTCGAGCACGCCGCGCGCGGCGCGTACGCGGCGATCGGCCTGCGCGACTACGGCCGGATCGACATGCGGGTCGACGCGAACCACGTGCCGTGGGTGATCGACGTCAACCCCAACCCGGACATCTCGCCGGACGCCGGCATGTCGCGCGCCGCGCGCAAGGCCGGGCTGTCGTATCCGCAGCTGATCGCGAAGATCGCGCACACCGCGTACGACCGGGTGCAGCGCGCCAGGCTGAAGCACAGCTAGGGTTCGTCGGCCTCGGCCTCCTCGCCCGCGAGCCGGCGCAGCTTCTTCTGCAGGCCGAACCGCGACAGGCCGAGCAGGCGCGCGGCCGCGGTCTGGTTATGCTTGGCGCGGGCCATCGCCGCGGCGACGTAGGCCTGCTCGGTGGCGGCGAGCGCGGGCTTGAGCCGCAGATCGTCGCCGACCGGGGGCCGGGCCGGCTCGGGCCGCGCGGCGGCCTGGGCGATCGCCTCGGGCAGGTCGGGCAGATCGATGACGTCGCCGCCCATCGCGAGGCCGCGGGCCAGGGCGTTCTCGAGCTCGCGGACGTTGCCGGGCCAGCGGTGCTGGCCGAGCGCGCGCAGCGCGGCGCGGGTCAGGCGCGGCACCGGGCGGCCCTGGGCGAGGCGCGGCAGCAGGTGCTCGATCAGCACCGGCAGGTCGCCATCGCGCTCGCGCACCGGCGGCACCGCCACGCCGATCACGTCGAGCCGGAACCGGAGGTCCTCGCGGAACCGGCCGGCGGTGACCAGCGCCGCGAGCGGCTGCTGGCTGGCGGCGATCACGCGGACATCGACCTGGCGGGTGCGGCTATCGCCGACCCGGCGGATCACGCCGTCCTGCAGCACGCGCAGGAGCTTGGCCTGCATCGCAGCGCTGGTGTCGGCGATCTCGTCGAGGAACAGCGTGCCGCCGTCGGCGACCTCGAACAGGCCGCGGCGATCGCGATCCGCGCCGGTGAACGCGCCGCGCGCGTGGCCGAACAGCTCGCTCTCGAGCAGCGGCTCGGGCACGGCGCTGCAGTTGATCGCGACGAACGCCGCCGCGCTGCGCGGGCCGTGGTCGTGCAAAGCGTGCGCGACCAGCTCCTTGCCGGTGCCGCTCTCGCCGACGATCACGACCGGCAGCGCGGTCGGCGCCGCGCGGTCGATCACGCCGAGCATCTTGACCATCGCGGGCGACCGGCCGGCGATCCGGTCGTAGCGGTGGCGCAGCCGGTCGCGGTCGGGGAGCTCGGCCTTGACCCGGACCAGCTCGGCGTCGCGGTCGGCCAGGTCCGACGCCAGCCGCGCGTTGAGCGCGTCGACCTCGCGGGTCGTGCGCCGCAGGTCGCCGGTCAGCCGGGCGTTCTCGATCGCGATCGCCGCGATGTCGGCGAGCTCGCCGAGCACGCCCGCCGCCGCGGCGTCGAACGCGCCGCCGCGCAGCCGGTGATCGACATAGATGCAGCCGGTGACCGCGCCGCGCTGGCGCAGCGGCACCGCGAGCACCGAGCGCAGCCGCAGGGCCGCGACCGAGGTCGCCGCGCCGAACCGCTCGTCGACCCCGGCGTCGACGGTCATCACCGGCTCGCCGGTCTGCGCCGCGCGCTCGGCGATCGACCGGCTGACCACCGCCGCGGTGTGATCCGGCGCGGCGAGATCAGCGGTGGTGAAGTTGCGCGACACGACCGGCGCCAGCGCGCCGTCGCCGCCGCGCAGCAGGAGGAAGCCGCGCTCGGCCGAGGTCAGCTCGATCGCGGTGTCGATGACGTCGTCGAGGATCCGCTGGTAGCCGGCGTCGGTCCCGGCCTCGGTGTTGAGCCGGCGCGACAGGGTCAGGAGCCGGCGCAGCACGGCGAGCTGCGGATCCGGCGCGCCCGGCGGCGGACGCGGCGCATCGGCGAGCTCGCGGCCCGGGGGCAGGCGGAGCAGATCCGGGTCGCCGTCGATCGCCGCGCGAAACGCCGGCGCGGTCGCCGCCGCCAGCGCCGCATGCGCGATCCGCGCGCGCTCGGCCTCGCGGCGGGCGAGGTCGAGATCGCGCGCCCGGTGCGCCAGCTGCGCCGCGATCGCGTGGCCGCGGAACGCGCGCTCCAGCCGGTCGGCCTCGGCGGCCCGCGCCGCGACCTCGGCGCAGCCCCGCGCGAGCGCGACGGTCGCGCCGGAGAGTGAGGGCTGGCCCCGGCCGTCGCGCGCCGAGGCCTCGTGCGGTGCG
>DASWOO010000768.1:0-2250 GCA_036404335.1 Kofleriaceae bacterium | reverse complement strand
CGCCGTAGAACGGCACGCCGGCCGCGAGGTCGGGCAACCGCACCGCGAGCGTGTTGACCATGCCGCCACCCCAGCAGAATCCGACCGCGCCGACCTTGCCGGTGCACTCGGGGCGCGCCTCGAGCACGGCGTACGCGGCGGCCATGTCCTCGGTGGTCCGGGCCTGGTCGAGCTTGCCGAACAGCTCGCGCGCCTTGTCCTCGTCGCCGGGATAGCCGCCGAGCGGGAACAGCGCGTCGGGGGCGAACGCGACGTAGCCGTCGAGCGCGATCCGCCGCGCGATGTCCTCGATGTGCGGGTTGAGCCCGCGGTTCTCGTGGATCACCAGCACGCCGGGCAGCTTGCCGCGCGCGCCCGCCGGCAGCGCCAGGTAGCCGCGCATCTTGCCCGAGCCCCTGGGCGAGTCGTAGTCGAGCGAGCGGGTCTTGAGCCGCTTGTCCTCGGGCTTGATCTGCTCGGCCTCGGCGAACTTCGGGCTCAGCAGATCGAGCAGCATCACCGCCGTGATCCCGCCGACGGCGAACTTGCCGGCCTTTTCCAGGAAGCCGCGGCGATCGACGTCGCCGTGGACGTACTGGTCGAACAGCTTCAGCAGCTCCGGATCGAAGTCACTCGCTTGCTTGCGCGGCATGGTGAGACCATAGCTTGCCCTCGGATCGCCGTCCCGGGGTCTACCGATCGACCCCCATGCGCACCGCCCTCCTGCTCGTCACGCTGCTCGCAGCGTGTCACTCCGCCGGCCCGGAGACCCCGCCCGACGCGCCTGGGTACGTCTCCATCTGCGACCAGCAGCCGCCGGCGACGCTGCCGCACTGCGAAACGACGTGTGGCAACGGCCGGGTCGACGCGTGCAGCAGGCACGTCATCATCGCGGACCAGTGCTCGTACTACCAGGACACGACCGAGGACTGCGATGGCGCTGCGGCCGGGCTCGGCTGCGTCGACCTGGGCTACTACGGCGGCACGCCGAGCTGCAACACGGCGTGCCGCGCGGTCGCGACCGGCTGCGGCGCGTGCGCGACCGGGCCGGCGATCGTCGATTGCCACGCGGACGACGCGCTCGCGGCGATGACCGCGGCCGCGGGCAGCGATCCGGCGAGCTCGCCGGCCACGCTGGCGGTCGCGACCGGCGGTGACGGCTCGACGCTCACGCTGTACCAGCTGGGCAGCGGCGGCCTGCAGCCGGTCGCGCACCGTGCGATCACCGGTCACGTCTACGCGCTGGCCGGCGCGCCGGGCGGCGGCTGGTGGGCGGTGATCCAGGACGCGGGCGTGGCGCTGGTCCGGCTCTCCGCCGATCTGTCGACCGCGACCGAGCAGTCGATCTGGACCGGCGTGCTCGAGCAGGTCGACCTCGCCGCCGGGCCGGACGGCCGCGCGCTGATCGCGTGGACCTCGGTCACCCAGCCCGACAATGGCAGCCGGCCGGTGTGGACCGCGGTGGTCGATGCTACCGCGATCATCGCGCCGGCGGCGATCACCGATCCCAACCCGGCCCGGCTCGTGGCCCTGGCGGTCACCTCCGACGGCGCATCGTTCTTCGTCGCGACCGACGGAGCGCTCACCCGCCTGGGCGCCGCGGGTGGCGTGCTATCGACGACCGAGCTCCCGCACCCCGGGCTACGAAGCATCTCCCTGTTCGCGCTGAGCTGGAGCGGGACGACCGGCTGGGAGGTCCGTTCCACGCTCGCCTCCATCGACTCGGACGTCCCGCTGTTCTCGGCGCAGCGGTTCGACGCGGCCGGCGCGCTGATCGGCGCGCCGATCGCGCTGCCGCCGGAGCTGGTGACCTCGGTCTACCCGTCGCCGTCGTGGATCGCCGTCGGCGACCAGTTGATCGGCCTGAGGGCCACGGCCGTGGAGGGCCGTCCGAGCAAGCTCCAGCTCGTGCGGCTCGACGCGGCCGGCGCGGCCTCGCTCACCGAGCTCGGCGTGACCGAGCTCGGCGCGACCGACAGCGGCTCCTACAGCCTCGTGCTCGCGCGGTTCGGGACCCGGCTCGCGGCCTCGTGGAGCGGCGCGATGCGCCCGCAGCTCGCCGTGATCGCGCCGTGACTCGCGCTACCATCCGCGGCGCATGCCGCTGACCGTCGTCGTCGAACCTCACCCGCTGCTCGAGCCCGGCGTCTTCACGATCCACACCGCGCAGCCGTGCGGCGAGCTCGCCACGCCGCCGGCGATCGCCCGGCTCGCCGAGCCCGGCGCCGAGGCGCCGCTGGCTTCGTCGGACGCGGTCAAGTCGGCCGTGCG
>DASWOO010000767.1:0-2815 GCA_036404335.1 Kofleriaceae bacterium | reverse complement strand
CGAGATCCTCGACGCCGCCGGCCTGCGCGAGCTCGGCGCCGTGGCCGCGCTCGGCCCGATCTAGGCATTGTGTCGGCTGCTTGACAGTGTCCGGCGCCGCGCGGCTGCAGAGTGCGGCCCATGCGTGCCCTGCTGTGTCTCGCCGTCTCGCCCGCGCTCGTGGGCTGTCATCACGATCGGGTCGCCGAGGCCCAGCCGACCGCGGTCAAGGTCGCCGTGGTCGAGCACGCCGCGAGCGGCGCCGGCACGCACTACTCGGCGCAGATCCTGCCGGCGACGCGGCTCGATCTGTCGTTCAAGGTCGGCGGCTATGTCGACGGCGTGGCGACGGTGCCGGGCGTCGACGGCAAGCCGCGGCTGCTGCAGGAGGGCGACGCGGTGCGGGCCGGCATGCAGCTGGCCGCGATCCGCAGCACCGACTACGCGCAGAAGCTGGCCGAGGCCCGGGCGGCGGTCGCGCAGGCCAAGGTCCAGCTCGATCAGGCCGAGCTCGACCTGGCGCGCACCCAGAAGCTGGCCGACACCAACGCGGTCGCCGGCGCCGAGCTCGACGCGGCGCGGGCCAAGCGCGATGGCGCGACGGCGAGCCTGTCCGGCGCCCGCGCGCGGCTCGACCAGGCGAGCACGGCGCTGTCGGACACGGTGCTGCGCTCGCCGCTGACCGGCATCGTGATCAAGCGCTCGGTCGAGGTCGGCGCGCTGGCCGCGCCCGGCACCGTCGCGTTCGCGGTCGCCGACGTCGGCAGCGTCAAGGCCGCGTTCGGCGTGCCCGACACGGTGCTGCCGCGCGTCCACCTCGGCGCGCCGCTGGCGATCACGACCGAGGCCTACCCCAACGTCAGCTTCGAGGGCCGGATCTCGCTGATCGCGCCGTCGGCCGATCCGCGCAGCCGGGTGTTCGAGGTCGACGTCACGATCCCCAACCCGGACGGCCGGCTCAAGCCCGGCTCGGTCGCCGCGCTCGCGCTCGAGGGCGCCGGCGACACCTCGCCCGCCGCGCCGCTGATCCCGCTGTCGGCGATCGTCCGCGCCCCCAAGCACGCCGCGCGGTTCGCGGTGTTCGTGGTCGACACCAGCGCCGGCCACCCGGTCGTCCGCGCCCGCGACGTCGAGCTCGGCGAGTACCTCGGCCGGGTGATCCCGGTGCAGCGCGGCCTGACCGGCGGCGAGACCGTCGTGGTCCAGGGCGCGGGCCTCCTGTCCGACGGCGAGACCGTCGAGGTGATCCAGTGAGCCCGCCGCCGGACTTCCAGGCGCACGACCGGGTCCGCGACCAGGCGCTGGTCAGCGGCAAGCGCAACACCGCGCGGTTCTTCACCGAGAACCGCCACGTCGCGTGGATCGCGCTGCTCGCGACGATCGCGTGGGGCGCGTTCGGCTACGCGCGGATGGCCAAGGCCAAGGATCCGACGATCGAGGTCCGGATCGCGGTCGCGTCGTGCACCTGGCCCGGCGCCGAGGCCGAGAAGGTCGAGCATCTGGTCACTCGCAAGATCGAGCAGAAGCTCGCCGAGAACGCCAACGTCGAGAAGATCGAGTCGATCAGCCGGACCAGCGTGGCGATCGTCTACGTCACGCTCAAGGAGGACGTCGCCGACCGCGCCAAGGAGTGGGACAACATCCAGGGCCGGCTCGACGCGATCCACGACCTGCCGCAGGGCGCCGGGCCGATCCAGTTCCAGCGCGACTTCGGCGACACCGCGACGCTGATGCTGACCGTCGCCAGCCCGCCGGTCAGCGAGCTCGAGCTCGAGCTGCGCGCCGCCGCGGTCGGCCGGGCGATCACCGCGGTGCGCGCCGGCGCGGCCGGCACGCGCGCGACCCTGGTGATCAGCTTCCCGTCGGACATCAACACCCACGTCATGCAGCGGGTCGGCGACCGCGTGCTGCGCTACTTCGACGCGCTGCCCGGCACCAGCGACGCGCGGCTGATCGAGAACCCGGGGTTCGCCGGCATCGACGTCGCGACCACGCTCGACGACGCGACCCTCGTGGCCCGGCTCGCCGAGTTCGCCGAGACCGAGCTGCGGGTCTCCGAGCTCCACCCCGACGTGTGGATGCCGGCGGTGATCCGCGCGCCCGGCGACGCCCAGGCCCGGCTCGCGGCCGTCGCCGGCAACCGGTACAGCTACCACGAGCTCGACCTCGCGACCGATCAGATCCAGCGCTACCTGCAGCGCGTGCCGATCGTCGCCAAGGTCACGCGCACCGGCGTCTTGCCCGAGCAGGTCCACCTCGAGTACTCGCAGGAGCGCCTGGCGTCGTACGGCCTGCAGCCGTCGCTGCTCGGCCAGGCGATCGCCGCGCGCAACATCACCGCGCCCGGCGGCGTGCTCGAGGTCGCCGGCAAGAACGTCGCGATCGACCCGTCGGGCGAGCTGACCGGCGAGCGCCAGCTCGGCGACATCGTCGTCGCGACCAGCCCGGCGGGCGCGCCGGTCTACCTGCGCGACCTGGTCGACATCAGCCGCGACTACCAGAGCCCGGCGCGGTTCCTCAACTACCTGACCTCGCGCGACGCCACGGGCAAGCTGGTCCGCAGCCGCGCGATCACGCTCGCGGTCAACATGCGGCGCGGCGCGCAGATCGCCGAGTTCGCGACCCAGGTCGACGCCGAGCTCACCCAGGTCCAGCGCCTCTTGCCCGAGGGCCTCGTGCTGCGCCGGACCTCGGATCAGCCGCAGCAGGTCCGCGACAACGTCGAGCTGTTCATGAAGTCCCTGTACGAGGCGATCGCGCTGGTCGTGATCGTCGCGCTGATCGGGTTCTGGGAGTGGCGCACCGCGATGCTGCTCGCGCTGTGCATCCCGATCAC
>DASWOO010000766.1:0-4375 GCA_036404335.1 Kofleriaceae bacterium | reverse complement strand
GCGCAAGCTGTACGGCTTCGCCCAGGCCGAGCAGGCCAGCCGGATCGACCTGCTGCAGGCCGCGCATCGCACGGCGTCGCAGGCCCGGGCCGCTCGCTACCTGAGGCACGCGCTCGACGAGACCCGGCACGCGGCGATGTTCTGGCGGCGGTCGAGCGAGCTGCGGCTCGCCGCGCAGCGCGCGCCGTTCGCGCCGCCGGTGGCCGACACCGAAGATCTGTTCGAGCGGCTGGGCGAGGTCCGGTTCCTGGCGTTCGTGCACCGCGGCGAGCAGCGCGGCCGGCGCCAGTTCGAGCTGTACGCGCGGCACTTCGGCGCGCGCGGCGACGCGCGGACCCGGCAGCTGTTCGACGCGATCCTGACCGACGAGCACCGCCACGAGGACTACACGCGGGCGCTGCTGGTCGAGCTGGTCGGCGAGGCCGGGGCCCGGCGCGAGCTGCGCAAGGCGGCGCTGTGGGCGGCGTGGCGGGCGTGGCGGCGCGCCGGGCGGGCGCTGTCGGGCGCGGTCTACGCGCTGGCGATGACCGCGGTGTACCTCGTCGCCGGGCCGATCGCGTACGTCGCGACCCGCCTGTCCGGACAGCGGACCGGCTGGCGCGAGCCCGCACCGACGCGCGAGGCGGCCTAGTGGCGGCCGTGCTCGGCATCTCGGGCGAGTACCACGACGCCGCGGCCGCGCTGGTCGTCGACGGCGTCGTGGTCGCCGCGATCCAGGAGGAGCGGATCTCGCGAATCAAGAACGACGCCAGCCTGCCGCTGCACGCGGCGCGCGCGTGCCTCGAGCTCGCGGGCCTGACGGTCGGCGACCTCGATCGCGTCGTGTTCTACGAGGACCCGGCCGAGAAGCTCGAGCGCGTGCTGACCTCGACGCTGCAGACGTTCCCGCGCTCGCTCCGCCAGTTCCCGCGCGCGCTCGGCGCCCAGCTCGGCCGCAAGGTCTGGGTCGTCGACCGGATCGCCGAGCAGCTCGGCGTGCCGCGCGCCAAGGTCACGTCCACCGAGCACCACCGCGCCCACGCCGCGAGCGCGTTCTACCTCTCGCCGTACCCGCGCGCCGCGGTGGTCACCGTCGACGGCGTCGGCGAGACGACCTCGACCGCGCTGTGGCATGGCCAGGGCGATCAGCTCGGCGAGCTGGCGCGGCTCGAGTACCCGCACTCGCTCGGCCTGCTCTACGCCGGCGTCACCGCGTACCTCGGCTTCGAGGTCAACGAGGGCGAGTACAAGGTCATGGGCCTCGCCGCCTACGGCCAGCCGCGGCTGCGCGACGAGTTCGCCAGGCTGATCCAGCTGCACGCCGACGGCACGTTCACGCTCGGCCTGCCCTACTTCGCGTACCTCGCCGACGCCGAGCTCGGCTTCGGCCCGGCGATGGAGCGGCTGCTCGGCCCGCGCCGGCCGCCGGGCAAGCCGTGGGACCTGGCCACGGCCGACGACCAGCGCCACGCCGACATCGCCGCCACGCTGCAGGCGGTGACCGAGGACGCGATGCTCGGCCTGGCCCGCGAGGCCCGGCGCCGCACCGACGCGCCCGCCTTGTGCCTGGCCGGCGGCGTCGCGCTCAACGCGGTCGCCAACGCGCGGCTCGCCCGCGAGTCCGGCTTCGCGCGGCTGTTCGTCCACCCCGCCGCGGGCGACGCGGGCGGGGCGCTCGGCGCCGCGGTGATCGGCGCGATCGCGCTGGGCGATCCGCGGCCGGCCGCGATGTCGACCGCGGCGCTCGGCCTGCCGATCGATGTCGGCGCGACCGCGGCGCTCGCCGGCGAGCTCGGGCTCTCGGTGCGCGGCGCGTCGGACCTGCCCGGCGAGGTCGCGCGCCTGGTCGCCGCCGGCAAAATCGTCGCCTTCTGCCAGGGCCGGTTCGAGTGGGGCCCGCGCGCGCTCGGCCAGCGCTCGATCCTCGCCAACCCGGCCGACCCCGACAGCCGCGAGCGCCTCAACCGCGCGATCAAGCGCCGCGAGCCGTTCCGACCGTTCGCGCCCGCGGTGCTCGCCGACCGCGCCGCCGACTACTTCGATCACGCCGACAACGACCTGGCGCCGTACATGACGACGGTGTGCCCGGTCCGCGACGCGTACCACGACCGGCTCGCCGCGGTCCGCCACGTCGACGGCACCGCCCGGGTCCAGACCGTGACCGCCGCCAGCGCGCCCGAGCTCGCCGCCGTGCTCGAAGCGCTCGACCAGACGATCGGCCTGCCGATCGCGCTCAACACCTCGTTCAACGGCGCGGGCGAGCCGATCATCGGCAACCACATCGACGCGCTCGGCTTCCTGCTCAGCCACCCGATCGACGCCCTGGTCGTCGGCGAGCTGATCATCACCCGGGGGACCGCGTGAGCTTCCTGCTCGGCCGGCTGCGCACGATCGGCCAGATCCTGCGCCACTTCGCGCGCCGCGGTCGCTGGTTCCTGCTGCCCCTGCTGATCGTCCTGCTGCTGGCCGGCGCGCTGCTGATCGTCACCGGCGGGCTGTCGTACGTCGCGCCCTTCGTCTATTCGATCTTCTGATCCTCGCCGCCGTCGCGGAACGTGCGCAGGTGCAGGTGCTCGATGTCGCGCTCGACCATCGGCCAGGCGTAGTCGAACAGCGGATTGTGGGCGTTGCCGAGCCGGTCGAACACCCGGCGGCGCTCCTCGAAGCTCAGGCGCAGCCAGGTCCGATGCACGGGTGCGTCCGCCTCGACCCCGCGGTGGACGCAGTAGCAGTCCATCACGGTCAGCTCGGCCGGGCGCGGCTGCCAGCGAAACTGCTCGTTCGTGCCCGCGACCTGGGCGTTCATCTCCCAGAAGAAGTCGTGGACCTGCTCGTCGAGCGCGGTCAGATCGAACGGCTGGACGTAGTACGCGGTCGGCAGGACATCGGACACCGTGTACGAGTGGTTGATGTGGCAGCGCGGGTGCCAGCGCGCGCCCTGAAAGCCATCGACGTGGCACGGCGCCTCGCGCTGCAGCCGGTCGGGCGCGACCTGGCCCTGATCGACCGTGAGGTACGCGAAGTAGTCGCGGTGGTGCGGGTTGATCAGGGCCTCGACGTCGATGATCCGCTGGATCTCCGGCGCGAACTGCGCGAGCGCCGCCGGCAGCCGGTAGTCGTCGAGGTCCGGCATCTTGATCGGCAGGTCGAGCACGCGCGGCGCGCCCGGCCGCGCGAACCGCGCGAGCTCGTCGTCGGCCAGCACGCCGAGGCTCGCCGGCCGCCGCGGCCGATCGCGCAGCTCGCGGATGTCGAACGTGCCGTGGATCCCGGCGATCACCAGGCCGTCGGGCGACATCGGGACCGCCGCGCGCCCGGGCTCCGCCCGCAGCACGATCGACGCCGTCGGACCGAAGATCGGCAGCACGTAGCGCTTGCCGTTGTACGCCTCGTGGTCGAGGCGCAGCACGCCGGGCACCATGGGCTAGAACTTCACGAAGAAGAACGCGACCGCGGCCCAGTCCTTGCGCACGCCCTTGGCGTAGCCGATCGTCGAGTGGCTCGAATTCTCGACCGTGCCGTCGCTCTTGACATAGCCGAGCGTGGAGTGGCTCGCGTTCTCGACCGTGCCGTCGCTCTTGACGTAGCCGACCGTCGAGTGACTGCCGTTCTCGACGGTCTCGCCCTTGATGTAGCCGATCGTCGAGTGGCTGGCATTCTCGATCGTGTCGCCCTTGATGTAGCCCACGGTCGAGTGGCTCGAGCTCTCGATCGTGCCGTCGCTCTTGATGTAGCCGGTCGACGAGTGGCTGCCGCTCTCGATCACCTGCGCGATGGCGGACGGCGAGAACCCCAGGACGAGCGCGAGCAGGGCGAGCTTGGTCATGCGCCGGATGCTAGCTCACTTCGGGACGCACCGCCGATCAGCGCGGCGGTCACGACGTCGGCCCACGGCGCCGGCGCGAACGCGTGCTCGGCCGCGAGCTTGGCGAGCTCGGCGCGGTGCTCGACCAGCTCGGCCGCGAGCAGCCGCGTCAGCTCGCGCGACACCAGCTGCCTCGCGTCATGGGTCGGCCGCGGCACCACCACGGGCCCGCTCGCCACACCCGGCATCAGCGACACGAACTGCGCACCGTGCTCGCCGATGCCGATCGAGTCGAGCGACGGCGCGAGCCGGGTCTCGAGGCACCGGGTGTACGCCTCGGCCAGCGTCGCCGCCGCCTCCACGAGCCGGCAGAGCAGCGCCGGCGCGTCGAGCTCGTCGTCGGTCAACCACGCGCGCAGCGACGGCGCGAGCTTGACGATCTGCCACAGCAGCCAGCGATCGTCACCGGCGTCGGCGACCACCACGCAGCGCATCGGCGACAGGAGCCCGCCGTACGCGACGTGCATCCGCGCCCACTGCAGCAGCGCCTGGCGCCCGTCGTCGAGCAGGTCGAACTCGGCGGCGGCGGCC
>DASWOO010000765.1:0-6977 GCA_036404335.1 Kofleriaceae bacterium | reverse complement strand
GATCGGCGTACGACACGGTATCGATGCCCGCGCCGCCGGTGATGGTGTCGGTGCCCAGGCCACCGGTCATGGTATCGTTGCCGTTGCCGCCGTCGATGATGTCGGCGAACTGGCTGCCGGTGATCACGTCGTCGCCGTCGTTGCCCTTGAGCGTGCACTTGACCGCCGGGGTCGCGGCGCCATCCGAGCACGGCGCCCAGCGCGCGGAGATCAGATCGTTGCCCTTGCCGCCGAGCACGATCTCGACGTCGTCGTTGACCGTGTCGTGCTCGCCGGCCGCGCCGTCGTCACCGACGCACACCGCGCACGCCGCGGTGGTCGCGCCGGCCTGGCAGGTCGCCTGGGTCGCGTCGCACGACGCGTACGCCGAGGTCTGGGTGCTGGTGCAGTTGCTGGTCGAGGTGTTGTAGTTCGAGGTGCAGGTCGCGAGCGAGCTGGTGTTGGTGGTCTGGCAGGCCTGCAGGTCGCTGGTGTGGGTCGCGTCGCACGCGTCGGTGCAGGTGGTGTCGCCGGCCGAGCAGGCGGCGGTGCAGGTCGACTGGTTGCTGTCGGCCGTGGTGTTGCAGGTGGTCAGCGCGCTCGCCGCGTTGTTCTGGCAGGTGGTCTGCGCGGTGCCCGCGTTGGTGTTGCAGGTGGTCTGCGCGGTGTCGGCGGTGCCGCGGCACGAGGTGTCGGCTGCGATGCAGCCCGACGGATCGGCGACGCAGGTCGTGCACACCGTCGCGGTGACCGCGGCGCTGCGCACGCTGTAGTCGACGGTGTCGACGCCCTTGCCGCCCAGGATGGTGTCGGCGCCGAGCGTCGCGGTCTGCAGGAAGAGATCGTTGCCGTCGCCGCCGTCGAGCGTGCTCGGGCCCTTGCCGCCGGTCAGGGTGTCGGCGTCGGGGCCGCCGTACGCCGAGAACGTGATCGTGGTGTCGAGCGCGGTGCCGGTCGTGCCGTTGCCGCCGTCGGCCGAGATGATGTCGGCGCCGACGCCGGTCGAGACCTTGACGTCGGTGATGCCGTCGAACCGGACGTCGGGCGAGGTGTCGCCGTTGATGTTGATCCAGCTGTGGGCCAGGACGCTCGAGTTGTAGGTGCTGCCCAGGTAGATCTTGTCGGCGCCGCTCGAGCCGCGCACGGTCATCGACGAGCCGGCGCCGAGCGCGACGGTCAAGCCGGCGGTCGACACGCCGGCGGTGGTAGAGCCGACGGCGAACGGGCCGTTGATGTAGTCGAGGAACACCTTCTCGACGCCGGTGTTGGCCGGGTCCTCGGCGATCGCGATCTTGTAGGTGACGGGCACCGCGCACTCGGTGGCGCCGGCGGTCTGGCCGCTGGCGATCACGACGTTGTCGGCGGCGCGCAAGCTGACGTAGAGGGTCTCGCCGCCGCGCACCGACAGGGTCATCGTCGACGTGCCGGTGTTGATCGCGCACGGGTTGGCGAGCAGGCCGAAGGTCTCCTCGCCGATGCCGTCGTAGCCGTCCGGGTCGATGGTCGTGTGGTCGCCACCTCCCGAGCAGCCGGCTCCGAGCCCGCTCGCGAGCAGCGCGAGCGCGAGCTTGCTTTGGTAGCGGGGGTTCGCGATCGCGTTTCGTGACTTCATCATTTCGAGCTGGTTTCCTTGCTGGTTAGTCGTGGCGACGAGCGCCTTCGTACGGGGATGGACTCGGCCACGGCGCTGGCGCGGTCGGTGATCGGTGGGGCAGCGATTGGTGGGGCAGCGGTCGATCACGGCCGCGAGACCGTGAGCGTGTAGTTGCCGTGCTTGGACGACGAGAACCCGTCGACGGCGATCACGTACATGCCGGCGCCGGCCGGGATGTTGGCGCCGATCGTCGACTGGAACGAGCACGTGTCGTCGTCGCAGTAGGTCTGGTCGGCGCTCGGCACCTGCAGCGACAGGATGGTGTCGAAGTCGGTGCCGGTGCAGGTCGACGCGGTGAACGCGCCGCCCTGATCGGCGGGGCAGGTCATCCACCAGTAGGCGTTCTCGCCACCGCCGGCGTCACACGCATACAGCGCGCCGCTGGCGGCGGTCTGGCCGACCGGGGCGCTCGAGCCCTGGGGCAGATAGGAGAACGAGCCCGTCCCGACCTCGGCGTGCTGGAAGTGGATCGAGGCGCCGGCCTGACCGGCGTAGACCAGATAATAGGTGCCCGGATCGAGGAGCGCGGCGACCTGCGACTGCGAGGTATTGCACGCGCCATTGCTGCACAGCGCGTCGCCCGTGGTCGTCGAGCCGGTCAGCGCCGTCGCGCACGAGCTCGCGAAGTACAGTGCGTTGCTGCCGGTCGCGCCGAAGGTGTCGGCATAGACCAGCTGGCGCCGGGTCAGCGTGAAGCTGTAGAACACGTCCGGCGTCCCCGCCGCGCCACACGGCGCCGCCAGGTCGCCGACCGCGCCCAGCACGTTGGCCGTCAAGGTCGTGTGCGGCACCGACATGTCGATGCCGATCGCGCTCGCGCACTTGTCGTTGGTGCTCGGCCCGGCATCGACCCCGGCGTCGCCGCCCGAGCCAGATCCCGATCCGCTCCCGCTCCCCGAGCCAGATCCCGATCCGCTCCCCGAGCCCGGCCCGATCGGGTCGTCATCGCCGCCGCCACCGCCGGTCCCCGCATCGGGCGTCGCCCCGTGCCCTCCGCCGGCGCTGCAGCCGGCCACACACACCACCATCAAGACACTCGCGAAACGAGACAGGCGAATCATGTCGGCGACTGGATCGGCCGGCGACCGCGCCGATCGAGGCTCGTCGGACATCGAGCGGGTATGCCCCGGGTAGCGTCGCGCCACCTCGCCTCACCCTGGGGCAGCCTGGCTCCAGGCGCTCAGGCGCGCCGTGCGCGTCTCGCTTACGCTTCGTTGCTGCCGCTGTCGACGAGCGCGTAGGGCCACGAGTCGATGCTGGCCTTGAGGATCTCGGGGCGCGCCGGGGTCGGCGGCAGCGTGGCGGGGGCCTTGCGCGCGGTGGGCTTGGCGAGGTCGAGGCCGCAGCGCGAGAGGACGAACTCGACGGCGCGGACGCGCTCCTGCATGGAGACGCTCTCGATCGGCAGGTAGGAGATGCCGTGCTGCTCGAGCATGAGCTTGACCATGCCGTCGATGCGGAGGACCGAGTCCCACGACACGCCGGCGCGGACGCCGTCGTCGCGGAGCAGCGACTGGTGCGGGCGCAGGAAGAACACGATGCCCTCGCTGACCCAGCTCATGTAATCGCGGAACCGCTGGTCGCTCATCATCGCGAACGCGTTGGTGGTGTGCTCGGCGACGTAGGCGAGGTTGTCGAACGCGCGATCGGACACGAACCGGCCGTCGTGGAGCCGCTCGACCGCGACCTGGCGCGCGAACACGCGCTCCTGGTACTCGGCGACCAGCTCCATGTCGGTGCGCAGGGCGTCGAGCCTGGTCTCCATCTCGGCGAGCACGGCGCGGGCGACCTCGCTGATCATCGGCAGGCCGTAGCGCCGGCTGACGTGGCGGCACAGGGTCGTCTTGCCGGTCGCGTGGCTACCCACGAAGTAGATGCGCATCGACCGATCGGATACGCGATCGATCTGACAGTGATCAACCGGTGACTGATCTTCTGTGCAGGTCTCAGCTCGGCAGCGAGATCGGCGACACCGCGCCCTCGAACTGCTTGTCGCCAATCGCCAGGTAGATGACCCCGCCGGTGATCGACAGATCCCAGCGGTTGAGCCGGTCGAGCGTGGCGGCGACGGCGTCGAGCAGCTCGGCCGGCAGCGCGCGCAGGATCAGATCTTGCGCGCGGTGGACGCCGCGCTCGGCGATCGCCGCGGCGAGCTGGTCGGTGTTCTTCCAGGCATAGACCGCGACGCGCGGCGCGAGCTTGCTCGCCTTGTGCAGGCGATCGGCCGACGGCGAGCCGATCTCGATCCAGGCCTGCAGGTCGCCGCGCAGGTCGCGCTGGATGATCGCCGGCTCCTCGTCGTCGCCCACGCCCAGCTTGCTGAACTCGACGCCCTCGGCGTGCTCGAGCGCGCGCGCCAGCACCCGGGCGATCAGATAGCGCTCGCTCTCCGACGGGTGCTGGGCCACGCGCCAGTCGAGCGACTCGTAGACCTCGCGGTCGGTGTCGGCGAGGTTGATCTCGAACTTGCGGATGGTCGATGACAGCGCCACGCCGCGAGCTTACCCTCCGCAGAGGTGAACGGTGGCGCCGGCGGCGCGCCATGCCGCGCGCAGCTTGGGATCGAGGCCCTTGTCGGTCACCAGGTGGCCGATGCTCGACGCCGAGGCGGTGTGATGGGTCGCCGCGCGCAGCAGCTTGTCGCGGGTCGCGATCAGCACGGTCTCGCCGCTGGCCTCGATCATCGCGCGCTTGAGCTCGACCTCCTCGGCGTCGTAGGTCCACAGGCCGGTCTCGGCGTCGGCCGCGCACACGCCGGGGAAGCACAGGTCGGCGCGGATGCCCTGGATCTGGCGCAGCGCGAGCAGGCCGATCGCGCCGCCGATCCGCGGGTGGATCCGGCCGCCGACGCAGATCACCTCGAAGCCGGGCCGGCCGAGCACGGCGAGCGCGATGTCGGGGGCGTTGGTGACGACGGTGAGGTCGTGGCGGTCGGGCAGGGCGGCGGCGAGCGCCAGGTTGGTCGAGCCGACGTCGATGAACAGGATCTGCTTGCGGCTGACCAGCGCCGCCGCGACCTTGGCCAGCGCCCGCTTGCGCTCCACCTGCTCGCCGCGGCGCTCGGCGAGCGGCGCCTCGTGGCTGACCAGCAGCGCGCCGCCGTAGACCCGCTTACACAGGCCGCGCCCGGCGAGATCGCGCAGGTCGCGGCGGATCGAGTCCTCGGACACGCGGAACTCGACGGCGAGCTCGGCGGCGATCACGCGGCCGTGCTGGCGCAGCCGGTCGACGATGCGGTCCTGGCGCTCGCGGGGCAGGGCGTCGTCGGTCATCGCCCGCCCGAGGTCTTGCCGATCACCAGGCCGCCGGTCAGCGACACCAGCGCGAGCAGGCCGGCGACGCCGCCGAGCGCGATCGGCAAGCTGGTCGCGCGGGCGACGAGGCCGATCGCCGCCGGGCCGGCGAGCATGCCGGCGTAGCCCAGCGTGGTCACCGCGGCGATCGCCACGCCGGGCGCGACGCCGGGGATCCGGCCGGCCGCGCTGAACAGCACCGGCACGATGTTCGACGCGCCGATCCCGATCAGTACGAAGCCGGCGAGCGCGGTCGCCGCCCACGGCAGGCCGGCGGCCAGGCCCAGGCCGATCGCGGCGATCAGGCTCCCGGCGCGCACGATCTGGCGCGGGCCGAGCGCCGCGGTGATCCGGTCGCCGAGCAGCCGGCCGGCGGTCATCGCGATCGAGAACGCGGCATAGCCCACGCCGGCGCGGTCGATGTCGACGCCGCGCTCGCCGCGCAGGAACACCGCGCTCCAGTCGAGCATCGCGCCCTCGGCGAGGAACACGACCAGGCAAAGCCCACCCAGGCCGATCGCGGTCAGCGAGACCATCCGCGGGCGCAGCGGCCGCTCGCCCGGCGGCGGCGCGGCGGCGCGGCCGTCGAGCAGGTGGCGCCACTGGCTGGCGACGACCACCAGCATCGCCAGCGCGATCCCGACGGCGGTGCCGACCAGCGGCGCGCCGGCCGCGAGCAGCCCGGCCATCATCGCCGCGCCGGTCAGCCCGCCGAGGCTGAACAGCGCGTGGAACCCCGACATCAGCGGCGCGCCGTGCAGCCGCTCGACGTCGACCGCGTGCGCGTTCATCGCCACGTCGGTGATGCCGGCGGCCGCGCCGAAGCAGATCAGCGTCGCGACCAGTGCCGGCGTGCTCGGCGCGAGCGCGAGCAGCGGCAGCGCGACGGCGAGCGGGATCGCCGACAGCGCCAGCACCACGCGGTGGCCGAAGCGATCGCTGAGGAACCCGGCGAGCGGCATCGAGCCGGTCGAGCCGACGCCCAGGCTCAGCAGCACCAGGCCCAGGCTCCCCTCGTCGAGGCCGAGCCGCGCCTTGACGAACGGCACCATCGGCGCCCAGGTCGCGACCGCGACGCCGGAGATCAGGAAGAAGCCCTGCGTGGCGCGTCGGGCGGGGCGCAAGCTGGTCGCGACCATCGTGCACGATCGTACAGCATCGTGCACGAACGTGCAAAGCGCTGCACGAAGACTACGATTATCGCTGCCTTGACAATTACTGCCTGGGCAGCTATTTGACCGCCATGGCCGGGTTCTACGACGCCGACAGCTACACCGTCGATCGCAGCATCGGCTTCCTCGTGCTCAGCATCTCGTCGCTGCTGGTCGCCGCGCTCGAGGATCGGCTGGTGCCGGCGCTCGGGCTCGGCGTGTCGCAGTGGCGCGCGCTGGCGCTGCTCCACGACGGCCACGCGGCGACCGCCGCCGAGGTCTGCGCCGGGTTGCAATACAACTCCGGCGCGATGACCCGGCTGATCGACAAGCTCGAGGCCAGCGGGCACGTCGCACGCGAGGCCGACCCCGGCGACCGGCGGACGTATCGCCTGAAGCTGACGGCCAGGGGCCGGGCGGCGTGCGAGCGCGGGTTCGAGCTCGCCCGCGATAACCTGAACGAGGCGCTCGCCGGGCTGAGCCGCGGCCAGGCCGAGCAGCTGGTCGGCTCGCTGCAGACGATGAAGGCGACGATGCAGCACCAGCGGGCCCAGCCGCTCCGCGCCGCGCGCCGCCGCTAACCCGCACAGGAGGCTCTCGAATGTCTCGACGCTTGCTCGCCGGCCGCGCCCTGCTGTCGCTGGTCGCGGTGTGGATGGTGATCGGCACCTACGCGTTCGACTGGAACGCGACCCACATCTACAACCCCAACTGGCCACCGCACGCCAAGTTCCACAACGGCCAGACCATGGCGATGGCTGTCGTGCTCGCGCTGGTCGGCGGGTACTTCGTCTGGCGCCGGCGCGAGCCGCGCACCAGCCTGCTCGCCGGCGCGGTCACGCTGTCGATCTACTGGCTGACCCAGGCGCTGGCCAACCTGTATCCCGGCGTGGCGTGGAC
>DASWOO010000764.1:0-10826 GCA_036404335.1 Kofleriaceae bacterium | reverse complement strand
CAAGCGTGGCGACACCCGGGCCCCGGCCTCGCTAACCGCCCGGATCTCCGGCGGTCGAGCTGGCCCGTCGCTCGCAATATCCCGCATGCATGACCGAGCGGTTGAGCTACGGGCGCCAGACCATCGACGAGGCCGACATCGCCGCGGTGGTCGACGCGCTGCGCTCGCCCTACCTGACCGCCGGCCCGCTGGTCGGCAAGTTCGAGGCCGCGCTCGCCCGCTGGCTCGGCGCCAGCCACGCCGTCGCGTGCGCCAGCGGCACCGCCGCGCTCCACCTGGCCTACGCCGCGCTCGGCATCGGCGAGGGCGACGAGATCATCACCTCGCCGATCACGTTCTCGGCGACCGCGGCCGCGGCGTACTACGTCGGCGCCCGGGTCCGGATCGCCGACGTCGATCCGCGCAGCGGCAACCTGACCCCGGCGTCGGTCGAGCCGCTGATCACCGCGCGGACCCGGGCGATCGTCCCGGTGCATCTCGCCGGGGTCCCCGCCGACCTCGACGAGCTGCTCGCGCTCGCCCGCCACCGCCGGCTGCGCGTGATCGAGGACGCCTGCCACGCCCTGGGCGCGACCTACCACGGCCGGCTGATCGGCGCCGACGCGGCCGGCCCCGGCCACCCCGCCAGCGACGCGGTCGTGCTCAGCTTCCACCCGGTCAAGCACATCACCACCGCCGAGGGCGGCGCGGTCATCGTCCGCGATCCGGACACCCACCGCCGGCTCGAGCGGCTGCGCTCGCACGGCATCGAGCGCGACCCGGCCCGGTTCACCGCCCACCCGCACGCCGCGCCGTGGCTCTACGAGGTCCAGGAGCTGGGCTGGAACTACCGCCTGCCCGACCTGGCCTGCGCGCTCGGCCTGTCGCAGCTCGCCAAGCTCGGCCAGTTCGTCGAGGCCCGGCGCCGGCTCGCCGCCTGCTACCGCGCCGAGCTCGCCGCCGCGTTCGGCGAGGCCGGCCGCGCGCTGACCGACGCCGGCGTGCACCCGCCCCCCGAGTTCGCCGATCGCTCGAGCGCGTACCACCTGTTCGCCGTCGCGATCGACTTTCCGCGCTACCGCACCACCCGCGCGCGGGTCATGCAGGCCCTGGCCGACGCCGGGATCGGCACCCAGGTCCACTACATCCCGCTGCTCGATCACCCGCTGCACGCGCGGCGCTGCCCCGACGAGCTCGGCCGGCCGCGACCCGGCGCCGACCACTACTACGCCCGGACCCTGTCGCTGCCGATCTATCCCACGCTGACCCCCGGCGACGTCCGCCGCGTCGTCCACGAGCTCCACCGCATCCTGCTCGGAGAAGCGCCATGACCCGCCTGTCCACGCTCGCCTCGACCTCTGTCCTCGACGGCAAGGCCGTCCTCATCACCGGGGGCACCGGCTCGTTCGGCAAGGCGTTCGTCCGCCGGGCGCTGGCCTCGCGCGCCCGCAAGATCATCGTGTTCTCGCGCGACGAGCAGAAGCACTACGAGCTCGACCGCGAGCTGTCCGACCGGCGGATGCGCTACTTCGTCGGCGACATCCGCGACCGCGACCGGCTGCAGACCGCGCTGCGCGACGTCGATCTCGTGGTCCACGCCGCGGCGATGAAGCACGTGCCGATCTGCGAGTACAACCCGATCGAGGCGGTGCAGACCAACGTCACCGGCGCGCGCAACCTGATCGAGGCGGCGATGAGCTGCGGCGTCGAGCGGGTGATCGCGCTGTCGACCGACAAGGCGGTCTCGCC
This sequence comes from Kofleriaceae bacterium, assembly GCA_036404335.1. Taxonomy (GTDB): domain Bacteria; phylum Myxococcota_A; class Polyangia; order Haliangiales; family Haliangiaceae; genus JABFXX01. Next base: position 9,098 of record DASWOO010000764.1, on the reverse strand, counting down.
GGCCAACCTGTACGGCGCGACCAAGCTGTGCATGGAGAAGCTGCTGATCGCCGCCAACGCCTACGCCGGCGACCGGACGACGCGGTTCTCGGTCGTGCGCTACGGCAACGTCATGGGCTCGGCGGGCAGCGTGATCCCGCTGTTCCGCGCGCAGCAGAAGCGCGGCCAGCTGACGATCACCGACGCGCGGATGACCCGGTTCTGGATCGAGATGGACGACGCGATCGCGCTGGTGCTGCGCGGGATCCAGCTGATGTCGGGCGGCGAGATCTTCATCCCCAAGCTGCCGACCACCGACATCGAGACCCTGGCGGAGGCGATCGCGCCGGGCGTGCCGCGGTCGACCGTCGGGATCCGGCCCGGCGAGAAGCTGCACGAGACGCTGATCTCGTCGGAGGAGGCGCGGCGGACGAGCGACCTCGACGACGTGCTGGTGATCTGGCCGGAGTTCCAGTTTCACACGACCCTGAACGGCGTGCGGCCCGGCACGCCGGTGCCGGAGGACTTCGTGTACTCGAGCGACCGGGCGCTGCCGCGGCTGGACCTCGAGGCCACGCGCGCGATGGTGGATCGCGTCGCATGAGCCGGCGGGTCGTGTTCCGCGCCGACGCGTCGCATCGCCTCGGCTATGGCCACGTCGCGCGGATCGCGGCGGTGGTCGAGGCGGTGGCGGCCGCGGGTGGCGAGCCCGTGCTGATGATCGACGGCGACGCGGGCGTCACCGGCTGGCTGGCGAGCCAGGGGCTGGCCGCCGAGGTCCGGGCGTGGACCCTGGACGATCTCCTGGCGGCGGCGCCCGACACGGTCGTGATCGACGGCGCGCCGCTCGCCGAGGCGCTTGTCCCGGCGCTGGCCGCGCGCGCGATCCGCACCGCCGTGATCGATGACCGCGGCGGCTGCGCGCTGCCGGCGGACACGATCATCAACCACAACCACCACGCCGCGGCGCTCGCGGCGAGCTATCCGCGGGCGCGCCGGCTGCTGCTCGGCCGCGGCTACCTCATGCTCCGCGCCGCCCTGCGCCGGCTCGGCCGCGGCGCGTGCCGGCCACCGCCCGGCGACCGGCTGCGGCTCGCGGTCAGCTTCGGCGGCAGCGACCCGGTCGGCGCGACCGTGCGCACTCTGCGCGCCTTACCCGACGACCGGACGCTCCACGTCCTGGCGATCGCCGGCCCCGGCTACCGCGACCTCGCCGCGCTCCGCGCCGTCGCGTCGCCGCATGTCGTCGAGGTCATCGTCGCGCCCGGCGAGCCCGGCGCGATCTTCGCGACCGCCCACGCCGCGGTCGGCTCGGCCGGAGGCACGCTCGGCGAGCTCGCGTACCTCGGCTGCCCGGCCTACGCCCTGGCGATCGTCGACGATCAGCGCGCGCCCGCCCGCGCCCTGGCCCGCGATGGCCTGATCGCCGGCGGCGATGACTGGGCTACGCTGACCGACATCGCGCTGCGCGCCGACCTGCGCGCGTTCCTGCGCGATGCCGCCGGCCGGGACGCGCTCGCCGCGCGCGCCCTGGCGACGGCCGACGGCGAAGGTCCGGCCCGGATCGCCGACGAGCTCCTGCGCTAGCCCGGCGTGCTACACCATGGGCCTTGTCGGTCCTCGCGAATCATACGATTGGCTTCATCGGAGCAGGCAACATGGCCGAGGCGCTGATCCGCGGCCTGGTCCGCGGCGGTCACGTCCCGGCCGCGCGGGTCATGGCGTCGGGCCCGCGCCAGGACCGGCTGGATCAGCTGGCGAAGAGCTACGGCATCACCGTCGCCACCGACAATAAGGCCGTGGCCCGCGCGGCCGGCCTCATCGTGCTCAGCGTCAAGCCGCAGATCCTCGACAAGGTGCTGGTCGAGGTCGGCGACCAGATTCCCGCCGGCGCGCTCGTGGTGTCGATCGCCGCGGGCATCGACACCGAGATGATCGAGCGCCGGCTCGCTGAGGGCGTGCGCGTGGTCCGCGCGATGCCCAACACCCCGGCGCTGGTCGGCGCGGGCGCGACGGCGATCGCCGCCGGCAGGCACGCCAGCGCCGATGACCTGGCGACCGCCAAGGCGATGTTCGACGCGGTCGGCATCACCGTCGTGCTCGACCAGAACCACCTCGACGCCGTCACCGGCCTGTCGGGCTCGGGGCCCGCGTACATCTTCCTGATCCTCGAGGCGCTGTCCGACGCCGGCGTCAAGGTCGGCCTGTCGCGGCGCAACGCCCAGCTGCTCGCGGCGCAGACCGTGCTCGGCTCGGCCAAGATGCTGCTCGAGACCGACGAGCACGTCGGCCGGCTCAAGGACATGGTGACCTCGCCGGGCGGCACCGCGATCGCCGGGCTGCACACGCTCGAGCAGGGCGGCCTGCGGACCACGCTGATCAACGCGGTCGAGACGGCGACCAAGCGGGCGCGCGAGCTGGGCAGCAAGGGATGACGCCTGGAATGACGCGCGCGATCGCGATCGCGCTCGGCCTGGCAGCGTGCAGCGGCGAGACCGGCACCGTCAGCGTGTCGCTGGTCACCGCGCCCGGCTCGACCGTGCTGGCCCAGGTCCAGACCCTGCAGCTGCGGCTGACCAACCCCGATCGGCTGGTCAGCGCGCAGCGCACCGCCACCGGCTTCGATCTGTCGCTCGAGCTCGACGCGTCGGACCGCGCCGGCGCGGTGGTCGTCACCGGCCTCGACGCGGCCGGCGCGGTGGTCGCGGTCGGCCAGTCGCCGGTGTTCCCGCTCGGCGGCATCACCGCCGCGGTCGTGGTCTACGTCGCGCCGCCGATGTCGATCGCGCCGTCGCCGGCGAGCCTGGGCACCGCCCGCAGCGAGGTCGCCGGCAGCGCGCTCAGCTACGGCGCCGTGCTCGCGGGCGGCCGCGATGGCGGCGGCGCGCCGACCACCGACATCGGCGTGTACAACGCGTACGACCACACGTTGATCGCCGGCGCCCCGCTGCCGGCCGCGCGCGCCGGCCTGGCGATGACCAGCAACACCTCATCGATCTACCTGTTCGGCGGCACCGGCCCGGACGGCAACCCGACCGGCACGCTGTGGCTGTTCGACACCACGGTCGCGCCGGCCGGTGCGTTCACGACCGTCGCCGATCAGCCCGCGTACGCGCGCACCGGCCAGCGGATGCTGACGATCCCCGCGGTCGGCTATCCGATCACCGGCGCGCCCGGCCTGCTGTTCGATGGCTCGACGATCCACGAGCTGTCCGGCGCGCTGCCGCCCGTCGGCGGCGGCGGGATCACGACGTCGAGCGCGGTGTTCGTCGGCGATGACCTGATCCGGCTCGAGGCCGGCGCGTTGACCCCGCTCGCCGGGATGGGCCGGCCGGGCGCCGCGGCGACCACGCGCTCGGACGGCAAGGTCCTGGTCGTCGGCGGCGGCGAGCCCCAGACCCTCGACGGCCTGATCATCGATCCCGCCGCCGGCACGGTGGTCACGATCCCCGGGGCGCTGACCGCCGGCCGCAGCCACCCGGCGATCGCGGCGACCAGCCGCCACCTGGTAGTCGCGGGCGGCACCGACGCCAGCGGCGCGCCGATCGCGTCGGCCGAGATCCTCGACGTCACCTCGCTCGCGCCGATCACCACGGTCGCGATGCCGGCGGCGACCGGCCGCTACGCGATCGCGCTGCCCGACGATCAGGTGCTGCTGACCGGCGGCGCGCCGGCGACGTCCGACATCCTGCTGTTCACGCCGCCGCCGCCTTAGGCAATCCTAGGTACCCTGGCCATCGACGACCAGCCACGGCTTGGGGAACCACGCCCAGCGGTGGTTGACGTAAATCAGCCCATCGTACGACTGGCCGACCAGCTCGCCCGGCTTGGTGTACTTCCAGCGATACACGGTCAGCCCCGGCCGGAGCTTGGGCCCGACCCGCTTGTAGCCGCCGGGGAACTCCATCACCGCCTGCGGGCTCCACGCCGCCAGCTCGTCGCTCGCGATCTTGCTGACCACCAGCTCGGTGTTCTCTGGCCTGGGGGCGATCACCGCCTTGGGATCGTTCCAGATGTGGCCGTTGAACCCGGCCTCCATGCCCGCCGCCGCGCCGTCGACGTACACCGCCTGGTAGTCGGCGGTGGTCGGCCGCAGCGCCAGGGTCAGCGCCCTGGGATCGGTCGTCCGGGCGGCGGACAGCAGCTGCTTGGCGCCGTCCTCGGTCCCCGGATATCCCGACAGATCCAGCCCGGCGGCCGGCTTGCAGGCTGCGAACGCGAGCGCCACGACCACGAGCAACGACAGACGATGAGTCACGGCATCCTCCTTGAGCGCGCGAGCTTACCCGGACGAGCCGGCCCCCGGCTACGGCCGGCTACGGCACGCTGGCCGGCAAGCGGTAGGCCGTCGCCGCGGTCACCGCGCGGGTCAGCTCGTCGAGCGTGTGCGGCCCGAGCTGCTCGATCACGATCGCGCCGTCGTCGAGCGCCACCGCCAGCCGATCGGTGCCGACCGGCACGCCGGCGATCGCGCCGTGATCGATCACCGTGACCGCGGTCGCCGCGGTGCGCAGCCCGGCCGCGGTCGACGGCATCGCCGCCGCGGTCGCGCGCGGCGCGCCGTGCACGACCTGGCCGGTCCGGGTCACCGCCTGGATCCCGCCGCCGGCATCGAACGCGATCGCGCTCGCCGCGCCGCCGGTCTCGAGCGGCTCGCCCGCCCCGCCGGCCAGCGCCACCCGCATCACCTGATCGTCGCGCGCGCCCGACGCGAGCCACCGGCCGTCGCGCGACACCGCCAGCCCGCTGATCGCGCCGGTGTGCCGGACGAGCACGACCCGCGACGCCGGATCGATCGCGTCGTTGGCGACCCGCCACGCGTACACCACGCCGTCGTTGCCGGCGGTGATCAGCCGGTCGCCGGTCGTCGACCAGGTCACGAAGTGGGTGTCGCCGGTCGGGCCTGCCAGCTCGGCGATCGGCGTGAACGTCCCGCCGCTGGCGCGGTACACCCGGATCACCCGGTCCTGACCGCCCGCCGCGAGCAACGCGCCGCGCGGATCGAACGCGACCGCCTCGGTGCCGCGCGTGTTGCCGGCCAGCTCGCCCGCCGGCTCGCCCGCGAGCGTGAACAGCTCGATCGGCCCGGCCCCGGTCGCGACCGCCACGCGGCTCGCGCTGATCGCGATGTGGCGGACGATGCCCGGCACGCCGTGCACGACCGGCGCCGGCCCGCCCCACCACGCGACCTCGCCCTCGGCGCTGCCGGTGATGATCGTCCGGCCGGCCAGCGCGAGCGCCGAGGCGTGGCCGGCGAGCTTGCCGATCAGCTGGCGCCCGCCGTCGGCCAGCGACCACAGCGCGAGCTGGCCCTCGGTGTCGAGCGAGGCCAGCACGCTGCCGTCGGCGGCCGCCGCCAGGCGCGCGACCGGCGCGCCGGTGCCGTCGAGCACGCGCGGCTGGGCCGGATCGAGCAGCCAGCGCCGGACCACGCCCTCGCCGTCGACCGAGAGCAGCGCCTTGCCGGCGAACGCGATGTGGCGGATCCGCGCCGCGTGGCCGCGCAGCGAGCTGTGCCGGCCGGTCGCGCGATCGACGACCTGCAGCTGGCCGTCGTCGCTCGCGGTCGCGACCTGGTTGCCGTCGGCGGAGATCGCGATGTAGCGGACCTGCGCGCGGTGCCGGGCGATCGGCTCGACGGTGTCGCCCTCGACCCGCACCGCCGTGCCGCTGACCCCGCCGAGCACGACCCACGCGCCGCCGGCCGCGAACATCGCGCGCTTGGTCGGCTGGTGGGTGGCGACGGTGCGCTCGACGACCAGCTTGCCGCCGGCGGTCGCGAACGTCCGGACCGCGCCGGTCGCGTCGATCACGATGATCCGCTCGGCGCTCGCCCAGACGTCGACGATGTCGCTGTCGAGCCGGGCCTCGGCCAGACCGCTGCCGTCGGCGTTCCACCGCCACAGCGCGCCGGCGTGGTTGCCGGCGACCAGCACCGAGCCGTCCGCCGCCCACTCCAGCGCGCCGACCGACACGCCCGAGGTCGCCAGCGGCACGCCGTGGCCGCCGTCGCGCGCCCACAGCCAGACGTTGCCGTGATCGTCGCTGGTCGCGAGCCGCGTGCCGTCGGGCGACCAGCTCATGTGCTGGACGTCGCCCGCGTGGCCCTCGAGCTTGGCGATCACGGCGCCGTCGCGCGTGATGATCTGCAGCTGGCCGTCGTCGGCGCCGATCGCGAGCTGCGTGCCGTCGGGCGAGGGCCGCGCGACGTGGACCCGGCCGTGCGCCGCGCGAAACACGACCTTGGGCGCGAACGCCGGCGCCTGCCAGACGATCACCTGGCCGTCGTAGGCCGCGGTCACGAAGTCACCGCCGCCGGCGATCGGCTCGACCCAGTGGATCTCGTCGGTGTCGTCGTCGAGCACCTGGCTCGCCACGCCGCGGCCGAGCGCCTCGTCGACGATGCCCCACGCCGCGTCGGGATCGAGCGAGCGCGACGCGACCAGGGTCGCGAGCCACGCGATCGCCTCGGTCGGATCGCGGACCACCGCCGCCCGGGCCTGGCGCAGGGTCAGCTCGTTGGTCCGGACCTCGAGCTCGGCCCGCGCCTGCTCGGTCCGGTGCTGCGCCTGCTCCGCGGCGGCGCGGGCGGCGCTGGCGGCCAGCCACAGCCGGGTCACGACGATCGCGAACGTCGCCGTCGCGATCAGCGCGCTGGCGATCCCGCCGGCGATCAGCGGCCGGCGCCGCACGAACCGCCCGAGCTGCTCGATCGAGCCCGGCGTGCGGACCGAGACCGGCAACCCGGCGAGCCACCGCCGCACGTCGTCGCCCAGCGCCGCCGCCGACTGGTAGCGCTCGGTCGGATCCTTGCGCAGCGCCTTCATCACCACGGCCTCGAGGTCGCCGCCCAGGCTCGGATCGCGCTTCGCCAGCGGGATCGGCTCGTCCTCGACGATCGCCAGCGCGACCCCGGGCAGCGGGACGCCGCGGATGTCGTACGGCAGCTCGCCGCACGCCAGCTCGTAGAGCATCACGCCCAGCGTGTAGACGTCGGATCGCGCGTCGACCTCGTTGGGCCGGAGCCGCGCCTGCTCCGGGCTCATGTAGAGCGGCGTGCCGATCAGCTCGCCCGCCGAGGTCGTGCCGCTCGCCGAGCCGTCGTCGCCGAACATCCGCGCGACGCCGAAGTCGAGCACGACCACGCGGTCGCCGGGCCGCACCATCACGTTCGAGGGCTTGAGGTCGCGGTGGATCACGCCCTTGACGTGCGCGTGGTGCACCGCGTCGCACAGCGCCGCGAACAGCTGCAGCCGGCGCGCCCGGGGCAGCGCCGCGACGTACTGATCGAGGGTCACGCCGTCGACGTGCTCCATGACCAGGAACGGGTGGCCGTCGGCCTCGCCGGCCTGCAGCACGCGCGCGATGCCCGGGTGATCGAGCCGCGCCATGACCTCGGCCTCGGTGCGGAACCGGCCCAGCGCGCTCTGCGACAGCGCGTTGAGCACCTTGATCGCGACCTGGCGGCGCGGCGCCTGCTGCTCGGCGGCGTAGACCGTGCCCATGCCGCCCTCGCCCAGGATCTCGGCGAGGCGATAGCCCGGGATCGCCGGCGTCCGGTCGTACGGCAGGCCGCGCGGCTTGCGCAGATCGGCGGTCATCACCAGGCCGCCGGTGTCGAGCGCGGTCTCGGCCGACGCGTCGGCGCGGAGCAGCGCCTCGAGCTCGCCGGCCAGCGCCGGATCGTCGACGCGGAGCCGGGCCAGCAGCGCCGTGCGATCGCCCGCCGGCAGCGCGATCGCCTCGGCGAACAGCTCGGTGAGCCGCGCGTGCGTCGCGGCGCCCGCCGCCGGCCGGGTCATGCGCGGGCGTCCTCGAGCTCGCGCGTCAGCCACGCGCGCGCCAGCCGCCACTCCGCGTGCACGGTGCGCTCCGAGATGTCGAGCGCGTCGGCGGTCTCGGCGACCGACAGCCCGACCAGGCAGCGCATCTCGACGATCCGCGCCTGGCGCGCGCTCAGCGCCTCGAGCCGGGTCAGCGCGTCCTCGATCGCGAGCAGATCGCGCGCGGGAGCGGCCTCGGCCAGCCCGGTCAAGGTCACGCGCACGTCATCGCCCCCGCGCTTGACCGCCCGGCGGCGGCGCGCGCGGTCGGTCAGGATCTGCCGCATCGCGAGCGCGGCGATCGCATAGAAGTGCCTGCGGTCGCGCGCGGCGACCGGCGCTGCCGCGAGCCGCATGTACAGCTCGTGGACCAGGTCCCGGGGCTCGATCGACTGATGCTGCGGCTGGACGTAGCCGCGCGCGATGGCCTCGAGCTCGCGATAGACCAGCGGCAGCAGCATGTCGCGCGCACCTACATCGCCATCACGGACACGGCCGAGCAGCGCGGTGATCTCGGCCGACGCGGGCGCGATCATGCTTGCGACATTTTCGCGCGCTCGCACGGCGGCTGTCCACCGCGTGACACACAACCACAGATCCGCCGCGCGCCCAAGCGCCACGCTCACCCCTCCTGGCGACGCGTTCACGCGATTTCGACCCGATTTCGCCTGGGACTCCGTCTTGCACCAGCCCCGGTCATGATCACCATCCTCGTTATCCTCCTTCTCCTTTCTCTGCTGGGCGGCGGCTTCGGTCACTCGCGTTGGGGTTACGGCAGCTGGTCCCCGGCAGGCATCATCATTGTCGTGCTCGTGGTCATGCTGCTGACCGGCCGGCTGTAACGGTAGGGGCCAAGCGCGCGACGAGGTCACCGCCCTCCCTTCTCCGCCCTCACGAGCATGGTGCTCCGCTGCGCGATAGCGCGGGGTTGGCCTTGCTCGTGAGGGCCGCGGCCGGGAACATCGCGGCATGATCGACTCGCTCACCGTCCTGGTCACCGGTGCGAGCGCGGGCTTCGGCGCCGCGATCGCCCGCAAGTTCGCCGCGGCAGGCGCGCGCGTCGTGGTCAGCGCGCGCCGTGCCGATCGCCTTGCCGAGCTCGCCCGCGAGCTCGGCGAGCGCGTCCATCACGTCGAGCTCGACCTGCGTGACCGCGCGGCCGTCGAACAGGCGATCGCTGGCTTGCCGCCGGCGTTCGCCGCGATCGACGTCCTGGTCAACAACGCCGGCCTCGCCCTGGGGCTCGAGCCCGCGCAGCGCGCGTCGCTCGATGACTGGGATCAGATGGTCGACACC
>DASWOO010000763.1:0-1549 GCA_036404335.1 Kofleriaceae bacterium | reverse complement strand
CACCGAGTGGAACAGCTTGTCGTAGCGCAAGTGCATGAAGAACAGGATGACCAGCGTCGCCTTGATCACCGCGATCAACATCGCGAGCGCGAGGTTGATGTTGGCGCCGAAGTCGACCTTGGTCGCGAGCACGGTCACGACGGTGAGCACGAGCAGCGAGCTGCCGGTCGCGAGCAGCACCTTGACCGGTGCGACGTGCGAGATCTCGTCGTCGTGATGAGCGTTATCTGGTGCTGCTGACGTGGGGGTTTCAGCCTCTAGCGAATCAGATAGAGCAGCGGGAACAGGAAGATCCAGATCAGGTCGACGATGTGCCAGTACAGCGCGGCGAAGTCGACCGGTCCGAAGTAATCCGGGGAGAACTGGCCCTTGATCGCGCGGATCAGCAGCCAGGTGAACACGCCGATGCCGAAGATCACGTGCACGCCGTGCAGGCCGGTCATCGCGAAGTAGATCGAGAAGAACATGTTCGTGTGCTCGGGCGGCGGGCCGGCGGCCTCGAGCTCGTGCTGCTCGTGGACGGTCAGCTCGTGGCGCGGGGCGATCGCCGGCTTGCCGAGCGTCAGGTTCTGCTCCTGGTCGGCCATCAGGTCGCCGGCGTCGGCCGGCTTGGGCGAGGGCTTGCACTCCGCCTTGATCCGGAGCTCCTCGCGCTCTTCCTGATCACCGTACTCGACGAGGATGCCGACGTCCTTCTTGCAGACCGCGGGCTGGAACGCGGGGCGCCAGCACGGCTTCTTGCCGGCCGCGTGCGCCTTGGCTCCGCCCTTGGCCTGGGTCTCTTCGCCGCCCTTCTTGCCGGCCTCCTGCGCGTTCAGCTCGTGCAGCGGCGACTCCTCGTCGCACTGATCCTTGATCTCGCGCTTGAAGGTCTCGGTCGGCTTCTCCTTCGCGCCCGACAGCGCGTACTCCTTGACCACGCAGTCGGCCTGGACGCCCTCCTTGTGGGGATCCTGGTCGATGTCCTTGAGGCAGCTGCCGGCGCCCGGCGTGCCCGCGCCGTAGTCCCAGGTCACCGTCGACTTGGTCCCCGCGCACAGGTTGTTCTTGGTGAGCAGCTCGGTGCCGCCCGAGCTGACGCACGGGTCGAAGTAGCGGCCGAACAGGATGTGCTCGTGGACCTTGTGCGAGTACTCGATGTACTTGATGCCGAGGAACCCGCACGCGCAGACGATCGTCGCCGCGAGGCACAGGATCAGGCCGCGCCGCTGGTTCAGCTGAGCGCAGCGCACCGCCCACGCGGCGGTGAGGCTCGAGAAGATCAGCACGCCGGTGTTGATCGCGCCGTACTTCACGTCGAGGTACTTGTGCGCGTACGAATAGATCTCGGGGTGGTGGTGGCGATACAGGATGTACGCCACGAACAGCGCCGAGAAGAACAGGACTTCCTGGGCGAGGAACAGCCAGATGCCGAGCTTGCCGGCGTCGAACTGGTGCTTCGCGTCGTCGAAGTGGTGGGCGATGAACGGCGAGCCGTGGCCGTGGTCGTCGCCGTGCGCCGCGTGGGGCTCGTGCGGGTGATCGGTCATTTGTCGTCGTCCTTGTGCTC
>DASWOO010000762.1:0-5956 GCA_036404335.1 Kofleriaceae bacterium | reverse complement strand
ACCGTCACCGTCGTCGGGGCGGCGGCGAAGCCGAACCCATCGACCGCGCTGACCGGGACCTGGTAGCTGCCAGCCGTCGACATGTCGACATCCGACAAATCGACCGAGACCGTCCCTCTCGTTGACAACGAGATCCCGGCGTCACTCTCGACCTCGGCCGCACTCACCTGCGTCCCGACCTGGTAGGTGACCTGCGGGTGCGCGACCTGGATCGCGATCACCGGAACGACCTGGATCGTCACCGGGACCGGGACCGCGTCGGTGCCCGCGAAGTCGGCCGTCACCGACGCGGTGTAGGAGCCCGCGGTGGTGAAGTCGACCCCGCTGGTGTCGACGGCGGCCGTCCCGGCGCTGGTGCTCGCACCGAGCGCGGTGAGCAGAGCGGCGCTGCTCGGCGAGCTGCCCTGCTGGTAGGTCACGGTTGGGGTTCTGACCGTGATCGTCGGCTGGGTCTGGACCTCCTGGACGGCGGCCAGCGTCGGCCGCTTGAGATCCGCGTTCCACGTCCACACCGTGCTGAAGTCCCAGCCGATGCCGGTGTACGTCGCCTGTCTCTGCAGGTCCGCGGCGGTCGTGTCCTTGCCGCTGTGGTTGGTGAGCGTGCCGCCGGTCACGACCGCGCCGTTGATCGTTGCGGTGTTGAGCGACAGCAGGTTCTGGTACGTCGGGGTGCCGTTCTCACGGGCGTTCATGCGGCCCTTGTTGCCGGCCGCCGGGACCGTCAGCGTCCCGCTGTAGAGGACGTCGCCGATCAGCTGCGTGCCGGCGTACCCGTAGCCGGTGAAGATGCCGGCGTTGCTGTTGTCGGCGATCACCGTGGCGCCCGCGACGTAGCTGTCTCTGATGATGCCGGTGTTCTGGTTCCAGCCGACGAGCGCGCCGGTCTCCCAGTTGGAGTGGACTCTCGTGTTGACGGTGTAGCTGTTGCTGATCGTCGTGTCGTTCTCGGCGGCGATCGGCGCCGTGCGCCAGCCGCCCTCGACGTCGCCATTGCTCGTGTAGACCTGGTCGATCAGGCCGTCGTTGGTGACGACGACGATCGCCACGCGCGTCGTCTGGACGTACTGGGAGACGTTCGTGATCGTCACCACCGACGTGGCGTTGCGGAAGCCGATCCGTCTGATCGTGCCTCTGTTGTCGATGATGAACGCCTTCGAGGCGGTGCCGCTGACGTTCAGGCCGGTGATCGTGTGGCCGTCGCCGTCCAGGGTCCCGCTGAAGACCGGCACCGGCGTCCACGCTCTCGTCATCGTGATGTTCGCCGTGAGGTCGAACGTCGCGGTCGGGTGCGCCGCGATCAGCGACAGGTCGTCCTCGGTGGCGATGTCGTAGTGACCGGGGCCCGAGCCGTCGGTGCTCGACGCGACCTCGGGGACCGCCAGCAGCGTCGGCCGTCTGAGGGTCGAGTCGAACTTCCAGATCGTGTCGAAGTCCCAGCCGATGCCCGTGTACGTCCCGAGCGTGGCGAGGTCGGCGGCGCTGGTGTCCTGGCCGTTCTTGTTGTCGATCGCACCGCCGGTCACGACGCTGCCGTTGATCGTGACGGTGCTCAGCGAGAGGTCGTTCGCGTACGTCGGGGTGCCGTTCTCTCTCGCGAGGACGCGGCCCAGCTGCCCGGAGGTCGGCACCGACAGCGACCCGCTGTAGACGACGTTCCCGGTCACCTGCGTGCCGGTGTAGCCGTAGCCGGTCAGGATGCCGCCGTTGCTGACGACCGAGGTGACGTTCGCCCCGGCGACGTAGGTGTCCTGCAGCAGCCCGGTCGCGGAGTTCCAGGCGACGATGCCGCCGGCCTCCCAGTTGGCCACCACTCTCGACTCGGTCGTGTAGCTGTTGGTGATCGCGCCGGTGTTCTCGGCCGCGATCGGCGCCGAGCGCCAGCCGCCCTCGACGTCGGCGTCGTTGGTGTAGACCTGGTTGATCGTGCCGTCGTTCGTGACGGCGACGACCGCGACCCGGGTCGTCTGGACGTACTGCCCGGCGACCACCGAGGTCGCGTCGGTGAAGCCCAGCTGCTGGATCGTGCCCTGGTTGTCGACGATGAACGCCTTCGAGGCGTCGCCGGCGACCGTCAGTCCCTGAATCGTGTGGCCGTTGCCGTTGATCGTGCCGGTGAAGATCGGCACCGGCGTCCACGGTCTCGTCGTCGTGATGTTCGCGGTGACGTTGAACGTCCCGTCCGGGTGCGCGGCGATCTGCGCGAGGTCGGCCTCGTTGGCGATCGTGTAGACGTCGGAGCCGCCCGAGCCGCTCGACGGATTGTCGATCGCCTTGGTCGTGATCCGCACCAGGTAGCCGCCGCCGCTCGCGAGCGTCGGCGTCAGCGTGGTGCCGTTCGTCACCGTGGTCGTCGTGCGGCTGATCGACGACGGCGACTGCTTGTCGGCGTACACGTCGGCGTTGTAGGTGGTGCCCGCCGGCAGGAAGCTGAGCGGGATCGACAGCTGCCGCGGCGCGCCCGGCGTGGCCATCACGGCCACCCAGTACTCGCCGTCCTCGGTCTCGCGCACGACGCCGGCGAGCTGGCCGATCGCGCTCTGCGGGAGCACCCAGCTCGTCTTCCAGACGGTCGGCATGTTGGCGATCAGGTCGCCGAGGATCGAGTGGTAGATGCCGCCCGGCGCGACGTTCGCCGGGTTCTCGGAGATCTGCAGGTACGGGTTCGTGTAGACGACGGTCGACGCGACCTCGTGCGCCCACGTCGCGTTGTTCAGCTTCGAGGAGTTCGAGAACAGCAGCGGCGTGTAGTCGGCGGTGCCGTCCACGTAGCGGGTGAACGGGATGTCGGCGTCCTGGTCGGCGGCGTAGTTGATCTCCGCGCCGCGGATCGCCTCGCGTCCGACCTCGTTCGGATAGGTGCGGTTGAGGCCGGTCGGCTCCAGCGGGTTGTGGAACTCGATCATCAGGTGCTGCAGCGCGGCCGCCTTGTCGACGTCGGCGTACAGGTTCACCTTGGTCTCGGTCTCGTTGCCGATGTGGTCGACCTTGACGCCGACGACGCCGGTCGAGGCGACCAGTCTCAGGTACGCGTCGCGGAAGTCCGGGTTCTGCAGGCTGACCTGCGAGTACGGGCTGCCACTGGAGTAGTTGATCGTGCTGGTGAAGCTCGAGTCGGCGCCGGCGCCGGTGTCGTAGTTGGTCCACAGCCAGATGTGGACCGGGTTCGGCTCGGCGAGGCCCTGCTGCACGAGCGTTCTGAGGTTGGCGAAGCGCTGGGCCGTGGTGGTGCCCCACGACGAGTCCGCCATCTGTCCCTCGATCAGGACGTCCGGCATTCTGGCCGCCGAGGCGCCGTCGATCAATCTGCTGATGACGGAGACGGACTGGTTCTGGCCGATGCTCGGGTCGAGCGAGGCCCAGGCGCTGACGGCCGGTCTGATCCAGCTGGTGTCGCCGCCGGGGAAGGCGGTCGTGTCGACCGGATCGTTGACCGACGTGATGATGTCGGAGTTCGTGAGCTGCGTCAGGTCCGGGGCGATCGTGACGACCCGGAAGGGCGAGTGCAGCGTGTTGGCCGAGACTCTGAACGTCCCCTGCCCGTTGTCGGTCGCCCAGTAGTAGGTCGAGATCGCACCGCTCGCCGTGGTGTTGAGCGCGATCGCGGGCCAGTCCCGGACGTTCGCCTCCGTGATGTTGGCGTACTCGTTGCCGGCGGGCAGCTCGACCGTCGGCAGGACGACGATCTGCGCCGTCCCGAGGTTCGCGAGGGTCGTGTGGAGGGTGTCGCCCTGCAGGTCGTCGACCGTGCTCGAGGTGACCTTCTGGGAGCTGATCAGGGAGCTCGGATCGAAGTCGAAGCTCGTGTTCTCCTTCGTCACCGTCTGACCGGCGAGCGCCGCGTCGAGGTCGTAGCGGACCGCGATCCCGGTGTTGAACACGCGGATCTCGACCGACAGCTGGCTCGCGCCCGACTTCTGCACCGGGATCACGTCGCCCTGGTAGTCGTCGTGCGCGGTGTCGTGCGTGCCGAGCAGCGGGAAGTCCTCGTCGGCGGAGATCGCTCTGGCAGTGCCGAGCGTGACGCCGGTGCCCCAGTCGGTGCCGCCGACGACGAGCCCGAGCGCGGACTTCTGCATGACGGTGACGCCGTTCTGGACGACCGTGTAGCCGAGCTTGCCGCTCTCGTCGACGAAGACGGTCGCGACCGTCTTGCCGTCCGGGCTGCGCGTGACGACCGACTGCGCGTAGTCCGGCGCGGTGACCGTGAGCTGCAGCGGCGCGCTCAGCACCGAGACGCCCAGCGGGTCGAGCACGTCGATCGCCAGCGAGCCGCTCGGGGTGTCGGCCGGGATCGTCACGGCGGTCGAGAAGCTGCCGTCGGCGCCGGCCGTGGCGATGCCGAGGACCGCGCCGTCGGCGTGGGAGACGAGCTGGTACTGGTCGCCGGCGACGAACCCGGCGCCGACGAAGGTGATCGGGTCGCCGGCGGCGACCGAGCTGCCGTCGGGCGCGCTCAGCGTCGGCGTCGACGCGACGACGGTCGGCTGGCCGCCGGTGCTCTGCACCGCGACCGTGCCGTCGGGCGCGAGGCTGACGGTCGCGCTCATCGCGGAGGCGAGGTCGAGCCGCTGCCACGAGCCGCCGGCGGTGCCGGTCTGGTCGAGCGGGTAGCCCGAGTCGATCTCGGTCTGCGCGAGGATCGAGGTGCGCTGGCTCTCGGTCAGGTTCGGGAAGGCCGTCAGCAGCAGGTCGGCCGCGCCGGTGGGCACCGACGGCGCCTGGCCTCTGGTGCCGGTCTGACTGAAGCCGTAGGTCAGCCGCTCTCTGTAGACGGCGACGGCGGACGTGCTGTCGGTGACGCTCTGCGCGGTGCCGCCCGGGATCGCCTGGCCGCCGTACGGGTCGTCCTGGTAGGGCGTCTCGTTCGCGATGCAGATTGCGAGCGCGTGACCGCACTGCGCCTGGAGGTATCTGACCAGCTCCTGTCGCGCGGGCAGGAGGACCGAGGAGCGGTAGGACGAGTCGGCCCACTGGTTCGCGACCGAGGCCTCGCCGCTGATGCGGCCGCCGATGACGTCGAGCGGGTAGTGCACGCCGAGGACGATGCGGTCGTTGCCGGCCTCGGAGGCGCGGGCGAGCAGCGACGGCGCCAGCTCCGGCAGGAGCGTCGCCAGCGTCAGGTCGCTCAGGTAGGCGCTCGTCGTGTGACCGCTCGGGAAGGAGGGGCTGCTGCAGTAGCCGCTGTAGCCGGCCGTGACGGTCGTCGGGTTGGACGAGTAGACGCCGGTCGTGTCGGTGGCGTCCGGAACCTGGTGGATGTTCAGGTTGCCGGCGGCGTCGGCGTAGGACTTGCCGATGCGGTTGGGGGTGAGCGAGGAGGCGTTGTACGTCGCCGCGTTGCAGACGGAGCCCGTCGTCGCTGCTGTCGCCGGCAGGTACGGGCGCGGGTAGTTGTAGTGATTCTTCGCGTTCGTGGTGGAGACGTACGCCAGCATGCTGCTCATCAGTGCGCTCGTCAGCGGCAACGCCCCGCTGCTCAGGCCATGGAGGTAGATCGGGCCGAGCTGGGATCCCAGGCCGGTCGCCACCAGCCGCGACGGATCGTCGACCGCGTCCTGAAGGGCCTGGAACTGCTGCGCCGAGGTCGCGTGGTTGTTGATCCAGACGGCGAACTCGTCGTTGTGCGCCGATGTCGTCGCATCCTGGACGGTGCCGTGCAGGTCGGTGGCGCCGTCAGAGCTCCAGATCGCGTCGTAGCCGCTCAGCAGCGGGACGAGGTCAGGGGCCGTCGCGGCAGCGGACCGCGACGTGCCCATGACGAACAGGACGAGGAAGAGAACTCCGACGAGGAGCGCGGAGGCACAGCGCGACGACACTGAGGCAGGGGACGTATGCATTTCACCGATGAGCGGCCCAGGGAGCGGCGCGCTGTCCTTTCGATCGTGGGGCCGCGCAGCATGCTCGGGCGCCAACTAGGACATGTGACTTTTCGGTGACTCTCAGGTGACGTGAATGG
>DASWOO010000761.1:0-9936 GCA_036404335.1 Kofleriaceae bacterium | reverse complement strand
AGCCGGGACAGCCGAGGTAGTAGCCGCGGATCGCCACCCGGATGGTGTCGCGCGATTGTCGCGCGCCGGCAAGCCGCTACGGGCTCGGCGGTGGCGATCCCTGTGACGCGCACATCGCGTCGGGTGGCGCGAGCGCAGGGTTGGCGGCGACGAGCGCACACGCACGCCGGCGCGCGACGAGCGCCCCCGTCGGATCCCCGCGCTTGCGGGCATCGGCCAGCAGCATCCATGCGCGGAAGTCGCCGGCATGCGCGTCGGCGATCGCTATCGCCTCGGCGAGCGATGGCCGGGTGTGGTCGATCAGCATCGCCAGGATCCGCGCCAGCACCTGCGTCGGCTCGCGCGCCAGCGCCGCGGCGATCTCCGGCCGCGCGTCGGCGGGCTTGCCGGCCAGCGCGTGCAACAGGCCGCGGATCGCATAGACGTCCGCGTCGCCCAGCGCGCGCTGGGCGAGCACCGGCGGCGCGATCGCGATCTTCAAGCGTTTGACCACGTACGAGCTGCCGTTGCCGAGCCAGTCGCGCAGCGCGCGGTCGGCGTCGCGGAACGGCAGGCTGGTGAACGCCCGATCCCACAGCTGCTCGACGACGTCCGGCCGGCTGGTACCGGCGCCCGCCGCGTCGAGCAACCGCGCGAACCGCTGCAGCTCGTCGCCGTGCTGGTTGACCAGGAAGAAGATCAGCGCCCACGCCGTGACGTACTGCGCCTGCTCGTCGCGCGTCACCGCGGTCCACTGGAACAGCTCGACCAGCGGCAGGACGTGCTCGAGGTAGATCCGATCGCCGCTCGGCGCGCCGCCGATCTCCACGATGTCGTTCCGCGCGTCGAGCCCGGCGGTCTGGAAGTAGCTGGCCATGCCCTCCGCGAACCACCTCGGCTGGTGGTGCACGACGCCGAACGAGATCGCATGGGTCAGCTCGTGCGCCAGCGTCCGGTCGACCGGCCCGTCGTGGCTCTACGCCGACAGTACGATCAACGGCTGCCACAGCGGCGCCGCCACCGGCGCCGCGAACGGCCGCGCCTGCCCGGTCGCGGTCATCGCCCGCAGCTCCGCGTCGTCGCGCAGCACGATCGCCAGCGTCCGCCCCTCGGCCGGCGCCGACGGAAACGCCGCATACCCGAGGATCGCCCGCATCCGCTCCATCCGCGTGACCAGGTCGCCGACCTGCGCCGGCGCCGCGTCGGTCCACACCGTGAAGTGCGGGCTCGTCACCTCGGTCCACGCTGGCCCGCCCTGCCCCGGCACCGGCGGCACGTGCGCCCCGCACGCCACCAGCAGCGCGACGAGCGCGATCGGCCTCATCGCCGGAACGCTAGCATGGCGCGCCCGTTGCGAGTCGGCGGCGCCCTGGCCGCGCTGGAGGATCGGACCAAGCTCGCCGCCCTGGAGATCAGCCGCCCGTCGGGTGCGGTAGGCTAGGCGCGATGCGAAGGCTCGCCCTGATGCTGGTGCTCGGCGCGTGTGGCGCCCGGGCGCCGCGGGGCGAGCCGGTGGCGAGGCGGGCGCTGGGGATGAACGATGTCTCGATCTTGTTGCCGCTGCCGACGGCGATGGGCGCGCCGGTGGTGGCGACGATCGAGGGGGAGCGCGGCGTGGCGCTGGTGGGGCGAGGCGCGTACGAGCGGCTGGTGACGGCGACGGGCGACCTGGGGCCGAAGCAGGGCGAGCTGGCGGCGTATCGCGACGTGCACCTGGTCGCCGTGCGGTTCGATCTGTGCGACCGGCAGGCGCTGGGGCCGTGTCCGGCGGGCGCGCCGGGGCGGCTGCGGCTGGTGCTGCAGCCGTGCGAGGTGGTGGCGGGCGAGCTGCGGACGCAGGACGTCGCGATCCATGCGTTCTATCCGATCGCGGCGGCGGAGCTGCCGGGCGTGATCGACGAGCTGCGGGCGATGGCGGCGATCGCGCCGGTGGCGGGCGATGCACCGCTCCAGGTGAGCCCGGCGGCGCGGAGCCCGGCGTATGTCGCGCGGCTCAAGGCGCTGGTGCTGCGCTATGCCCGGGCGGACCGGCTCGCGCGGGCGACGGTGATCGGGCAGCTGGCCGGTTCGGCGGCGTTCGCGTGGGCGTTTCGCGGGGTCGACCGGGTCGCCGATGCACGCGGCGAGCGGTTCGTGGCGATGGCGATCCCCGGGCTGGCCCAGGACGATCGCGGGATGTTCGAGGACGAGGAGCGCGGGACGGCGGCGAGCGAGCCCGGGCACGCGGGGGCGACGCAGCAGCGGGCGCTGCTCGCCGGCGGCGACACGGTGTTCGACGCGCGGCCGGTGGCCGACGCGCCGGCGGGGTTCGCGATCGCGATCAACGGCGCGAAGTTCGCGGCGGCCGGCGACGGCGAGCGCAGGGCAGCGCTGGGCGCGCTGGTCGAGATCCAGGACCCGACGCGGCACGACACCAACGACACGCAGTGCCTGGCGTGCCACGTGGCGACGTATCTGACCTTGCGGCGCGCGGCGGCGCTGCACGTCGAGCCCGGGCGATTTGCCTCGCGGTACGACACGCGGGTGGCCAGCGTGGCCGATCGCGATGCGCGGGTGATGCGGGCGTTCGGCTGGGCGGGCAGCGCGCCGGCGATCTCGCAGCGGGTGGCGAACGAGACCGCGCAGGTGCTGGCGGAGGTCGAGGCGAGGTATCCGCGGTGAGACCGCGGTGAACGCGGAGCTAGTGCTGGCGCGAGGGCGCAGGGTGCAAGGCGTAAGGCGCGCGCGCAACGCGGATCGGCGCGGTGAGCGGCGTTTGTAACCGCGGTGTGCGAGACACCGTCGGGCAGGCGTGCGACGCCTTGCGGGATGCGCTCCCTCCTGTTCACGCTCGCGCTGGCCGCGTGCGGTGCTCCTGCCAGGCCCGTCGAGGCGCCTGCCCCGCCGCCCCCCGTCCAGGCGCCTCGGCCGCCGAGCGCCGAGCATGGCGAGGTCGTCGTGCCGCTGGCCGGCGGCGCCAATGCGGTGTGGTGGGACGCCGCGAGCCAGACGCTGTACCTGACCGACAACAACGCGGACGCGCTGCTGCAGTGGACCGACGCCGGCGGGCTGTCGACCGTGGGCACGTTCCCGGCGAGCGCGGCCGGCGTCAGCCTCGGCGGCATTGTCCGGCGGCCGGACGGTACGATCCTGGTCGCCAGCTTTGGCTTCGGCAAGGAGGGCACGCTGTTCGCGATGAGCGGCGACAAGACCGGCGCCGCGCTCGGCGGGCTCGATCCGGTGCGGCGGCGCGTGGGCCTGGCCCAGGATGACCAGGCCGCGCTGTACACGGCGTACTTCGTCGGCAGCAAGGGCGAGAAGCCGATCGGCGGGGTCGCCACCGTGACCGTCCGCGGCAAGACCGCGAGCGAGACCGAGATCGCCGGCTCGTCGACCAGGGCCGGGTTTCAGAAGCTGGTCGGCCTCGTCGCGACGCCGACCGCGCTGTACGTCGCCGATCAAGCGCAGAAGACGATCTTCAAGATCGCCGTGCCGGGCTACCAGGTGTCGACCCTCGCCACCGTGCCCCGGCTCGATCTGCTGATCCAGCTGCCCGGCGGCGACCTGCTCACCGGCGGCGGCGGCGAGATCTCGCGCATCACGCCGGCGGGCGTGGTGACCACGCTGTCCGGCGCGCAGCTCGAGCAGGTCCGCGGCCTGGCGTTCGACCCGGCCGGCAAGCGGCTGTTCATCATCGACCACAGCGCCACACCTGGCCGCCCCGACCAGCTGCACATCCGTCCATTCGCCGGTTGATCCGGCCGGGACGCGGTTGGCCCCGCGCGCTGTGCGCCTGGGATGCAACCCGCGCGGCCAACGCTAGATTCTGGTGTTGTGCGCCGCTGGCATCCTGGGTGCACCGCATGCGCGCATGCGTCATCGCGATCCGGGCTCGCATCGCCCGGCGGACCCCGGCGGCTACATCTCCGAGCTCGACGGCCTGCGCGGCATCGCGATCCTGCTCGTCATGGTCCACCGCATGTACCCGCGCGCCGACGGCGGGACGCCGTGGCCGGTCGAGGCCGGCTGGATCGGCGTCGACCTGTTCTTCGTGATCAGCGGCTACTTGATCGCCGGCATCCTGCTCGACACCCGCGACGACCCCGACTACTTCCGCAACTTCTACGCGCGCCGCGTGCTGCGGATCTTCCCGCTGTTCTACCTGCTGGTCGGCGGAATGCTGCTCGCCTTCCCGCTCGCCGGCCACCAGGAGTTCCTGCGCGAGGCCGGCTCGCCGCTGTGGTACCTGCTCCAGCTCGGCAACATCCCCGAGAGCCTGCTCGGCAAGGATCCGCCGTACTGGCTCGCGCCGGTGTGGTCGCTGGCGATCGAGGAGCAGTTCTATTTGACGTTCCCGATGATCGTCCGGTTCACCGATCCGGCCAAGCTCGGCCGCCGGCTGGTCATCGTCGCCGGGCTCGCGCTCGCGCTGCGCATCGTCACCACCGCGCTCGTCCCCGATCGCGAGCGCGTCCAGTACCTGTTCACCCTGTGCCGGGTCGACACCATCGCGATCGGCTGCCTGCTCGCGGTGATCGTCCGCGGCGAGCGCTACGCCGCCTGGCGCGCGAAGCTGCCGCGCGTGCTGGTCCCCGTGGCCGTCGCCGCCGCGGTCGTCGCGCTGGTCACCCAGCTCGATCGCACGACCTGGTTCGGCCGCACGTTCGGCTACGACGTGGTCGCGCTCGGCTTCGCCGCGCTGGTCCTGCTCGTGCTCGAGGCCCGCGATCACCGCGCGACCGCGGTGCTGCGCAGCTCGGCGCTGCGCTACATGGGCAAGCTGTGCTTCGGCCTGTACCTGCTGCACCGCCCGGCCGACACCCTGGTCTCGGCGGTCGTCGCGCGGGGCGGCCTCGACGGCACCAGCCTGGTCTGGCTGCCGGTCAAGATCGCCGTCGCGGTCGGCCTGGCGACCTTGTCCTGGCGCCTGCTCGAGCAGCCGTTCCTCCGGCTCAAGCGCCGGTTCACCTCGCGCTCGCATCCGATGGCGGTGCTCGCGGCCGCCACCGCCGCGACGATCGCCCTCGGCTGCCACGGCGGCGGATCCATGCCGTCGCCGCTCGGCGGCCCCGACGCCGCCAGCATCACCACGGACGCGGGCCTCGCCGCCGACGCGCACGACGCGCCCGCCGACGGCGCCGCGCCCGCGCCCGGCCGCGTGATCTACCCCGAGGTCGCGCTGCACTCGCCGATCCCGGCCGACCTCGCCGCGCACCTCGCCGCGATCGCCGCGACGCCGGCGACCGAGAACGTGTTCGCCAAGGTCGGCGACTCGATGACCGCGGCGACGAGCTTTCTGACCTGCATGGACAGCTGCGACCTCGGCGGCCACGCCGAGCTGACCGCGAGCCGCGGCTACTTCGACGCCGGCAACGCCGCCGGCGCGTCGCCGTTCGATCGCACCAGCCTCGCGGCCACCGGCGGCTGGCAGACCAGCGACGTCCTCGCCGGCTCCCCGTCGCCACTGTCGCAGGAGCTGACCGCGCTCGCGCCGCGCTACGGCGTGGTGCTGCTCGGCACCAACGACGTGCGCTACGGCCGGACCCTCGACGCGTTCGGCGCCGACCTCTGGACGATCATCGATCAGATGATCGCGCGCGGCGCGATCCCGATCCTGTCGACCATGCCCGAGATGCACGGCGATCCCGACAGCAACGCGCGGATCCCGGCGTTCAACCGCGTCGTCCGCGCGCTCGCCCAGGGCCGTGGCCTGCCGCTGATCGACTTCCACCTCGCGCTGTCGACCCTGGCCAACGACGGCATCGGCGACGACGGCATCCACCCGACCGTCGATCCCGACGGCGCGTGCGTCCTGTCGAGCGACGGCCTGACCTACGGCTACAACACGCGCAATCTGCTGACCCTCGAGGCGCTCGATCGCGCCAGGCGCGCCCGCAACGGCGCCGCGCTCGACACCACCGTCACCCGCCGCACCGGCACCGGCAGCCACGCCGACCCGTACCGCGGCCAGGCCTTGCCGCTCGCCGACCTGGGCGACACCCGCACCGGCGAGTCGACGTTCGCCGGCTACTGCGGCCTGACCGGGACCGGCCGCGAGCTCGTCTATCGCGTCGACCTGACCGCCGCCGCGACGACGATCGACGCCTACGTCGTCGACCGCGACGCCGTCGACGTCGACGTCGCGATCCTGTCGGGCAGCCTCGCCACCGCCAGCTGCGTCGCCGCCGGCGACCAGACCGCGACCGCCAGCGTCGGCCCGGGCGCCGTCTACATCGTCGTCGATAGCCACGCCGAGACGACCGAGGGCGAGTTCCTCGTGGTCGTCCAGGCTCACTGAGCCGACAGGGGTCGCACGTAATCGACCAGCGAGCTGCCGCGCGAGCGGTTGTCGACGTCGGGCGCGCCGAGGCCGGCGGCGTGATCGGGGAGGTCGACGATCCGGAAGTCGAGGCTGAACCGGGTGCGGCCGGTCGCCTGCGGCAGGGTCGCGTGGAACTGGGCGCCGCTGAAGATCAGGTTGTCGCCCGCGCGGCAGGCGAAGCCGACGGGGCGGCCGCCGTCGGCGCCGGGAGCGGCGCGCGGGTAGCGAGCCTCGACGCCGGAGCGCTGGCGCTGCCAGCCGATCTTGAGCTCCCAGCCGTCGCGCACCCAGTCGCCGTAGTCGAAGATCTCGCTGTCGTTGTCGACCGGGGCGCGGAACTTGTCGGGGTAGAACACGAAGGTCTCGTGCGCGGCGAGATCGTCGAGCGGGATCCACCACGCGATCAGCGCGCGCGGGTGGGCGTACCAGGTGTCGCGGTGCGGGTGATAGACCGGCGCGGCGAGCGGGTTATCGTGGCCGCGGTGGAGCACGACGCGCAGGCGCAGCGGATCGAACGCGACGCGCGCCGGATCGCAGCCGGCCGCGGCGATCACGTCGCGGATCGCCTGGTGGAACTGCGGCTCGAGGTAGAGCGCCTTGCGCAGCCGGCCGATCCGCGCGAACAGCTCGGGGTTGGGCAGCTGGTGGGCGACGTCGCGGGCCTCGCCGGGCGCGCAGCCGAGCACCTCGCCGAGCCGGGTGCGGACCTCGGCGACGAGCGAGCGCGACGCGGGCGTGGCGGGGTTGAGCCAGACGTCGCCGTCGTAGACCGCGCGGCGCAGCGCGGCGCCGGTGGCCGGCAGGTCGGTGCGGATCATGGCATGGCTCCGGGCGTGCCTCCGGGCTTGCGGGCGACGACGATGCAGCGCCGGCTGGGCAGGCCGATCGGCGAGGCGTCGACGTCGCCGAACACCTGCGCACCGGTGAACCCGGCCTGGGCGAGCAGCGCGACCAGGCGATCGGGGGTGTAGAGCTTGATCGTGCTCGGCCGTTCGATGCGCTCGCCGCCGGGCAGCAGGAACGTCCAGCGCTTGTGGAGCAGGCCGCGGGCGAGCTCGAGCCAGCTCTCGCGCAGCATGACGACGTCGCCCGCCGACGTGGTCCGGCGCTGGATGTCGCTCGCGCGGAACCCGGCATACAGGCCGGGGACGTTGGGCATGTCGAGCGCGAACCGGCCGCCGGGCGCCAGCGCATCGAACGCGCGGGCGAGCATCCGGACGTTGGCGTCGTCGTCCTCGAGGTAGCCGAAGCTGGTCCACCAGTTGAGCGCGG
The DNA here is from genome assembly GCA_036404335.1 of Kofleriaceae bacterium. Taxonomy (GTDB): domain Bacteria; phylum Myxococcota_A; class Polyangia; order Haliangiales; family Haliangiaceae; genus JABFXX01. The sequence goes on along the minus strand of DASWOO010000761.1, from coordinate 2,384 downwards.
CGTGGCACGGCCGATCGGGGACGAACGCGAACGCGTCGCCGGCGTGAAACGTCGCGGTGGTGCCGGCGGCGGCGATCCGCGCGCGCTCGACGTAGCGCGCGGCCTGCTCGACGCCGACGACCTCGGCGCCCCAGCGCGCGAGCGGGATCGCCAGCCGGCCGGTGCCGCAGCACTGGTCGAACACGCGATCGCCGGGCCGCAGCGCGAGCTGCTCGACCAGGAAGCGCAAGGTAGCGTCGGCCTCGGCCGGGCTCGACGGCTCCAGCATCATGTCGGCCAGGTGATCGTTGTAGAGCGCGCTCCACCAGTCGGTCATGGTTCCTCATCAGTCAGCAGGGCGCGGACGCGCGCCAGGGCGGGCTGTCCGCGATCCGGACCGTTGCCGCGGACGATCAGATACGGGCGGTCGGCGTCGCGCAGCGCCTGCTCGCAGCGCGCGAAGAACCCGGCGCGGTCGTCGGGCAGGTAGCGCACGCTGTCGGCGACCCACGGCAGGTCGACGTCGCACAGCAGGGTCAGGGCGTAGCGCCGGCGCGCGGCCCGGGCGCGCAGCCAGTCGGGCGCGGCGCCGTACAGCGCCTCGTGCCAGACCACGGTGAGCAGCGGATCGGTATCGCAGATCAGCACGCGATCGGCGTCGCGGGCGAGCGCGTCCTCGAGCGCGATCTGGCCGCGCGCGATGAGCGGCAGGTCGCCGGGGTCGAGCACGCCGTGGCGCGACTCGAGGTAGTCGCGGGCGAACTCGGGGACGCGCCGGGTGTGCAGGGCGGCGGCGAGCTCGGCGGCGAGGGTCGACTTGCCGGTCGACTCGGGGCCGAACACGCTGACCCGCCGGGTGTAGTACGGGCGGACGCAGCGCGGGAGCAGCGCGAAGTGGCGCATCGGCGCGGCGCGGATCGCCGTGCCGCTGATCGGGAAGGTCGCGCGCGCCGGGTCGACGGGGATCCACTGGCCGCCGAGCTCGGCGGCGAGCTGCTCGCCGTACGCGTCCGACGAGAACACGAGGTGCGGCCGGATCCCGCCGAGGGTCTTGCCCAGCGCCTCGCGCCACAGCCGCCAGAACTCGGGGTGCTCGGACGGCTGCTGCGGCAGCTCCTCGGTCAGGTGGAGCACCGTCGCGCGCGGCATCAGCTCGCGCATCCACTCGTAGCGGCGCTCGCTGGGGATCGGCTCGCCGGCCAGCGTGCCGACGACGATGAACAGCTCGTCGCACATCCGCTGCGCGACCTCGCACAGGTGGATGTGGCCGGCGTGTGGCGGCAGGAACTTGCCGAGGACCAGGCCATACAGCTTCATGGGCGGGCCTCGAGCGCGCCTGCGACATGCGCGGCGAGCGTGGCGGCGGTCGGCGGCAGGATCAGGCCGCGCGCGGCGATCACGGCCTGGGTGCGTGCGACGTCGAACTCGGCGCCGGTCGCGAGGAACAGATCGTAGGCGGGGTCGCCGCGCAGCGACAGGTACGCCATCGCGATGTCGGGATCGGCGAGCCGGTCGCGCGCGCGGGCGGCCCAGGCGTCGGCCGAGAGCTCGGCGAGCGGGGCGCCGGCCGCGCGGATCGCGGCGACGAGCTCGGCGAAGCTGGCGCCGGTCGGGCTGGCGAGGTGGTGGACAACGCTGGCGGCGGCGCTGGCGGCGATGGCGGTGGACGGCGTGCTTCGCGCGCCGACGAGGGCGACGATCGCGGCCGCGGCATGGTCGAGCGGCGTGACGTCGAAGCGGCGCGCGCCGAGGTCATCGGGCACGGCGCCGAGCCGGGCGAGCCCGCGGACCGTCATCGCTAGCTGATCGCCCGGGCGCGGGCTGGCTGCGACCAGCAAGCCGAGCCGGAAGATCGTCGCCGCGCCGGCCGCGCGCGCGATCGCCTCGGCGGCGAGCTTGGTCTGGGCGTAGCCGCCGTGCGCGACCGCGGCGCCGTCGGGCAGCGCCGCCTCGCGATGCACGCCGGCCGGGCGATCGGTCGAGACAAACACCGACAGCGTCGAGACGTGGTGCCAGGCGAGGCCATGCGCCGCGGCGAGCCGGGCGACCTCGGCCGTGCCGTCGACGTTGGCGGCGGCGTGCGCATCCCAGCCGGCGCCGAGCTCGAGGTGCGCCGCGGCGTGGACGATCGTCGACGTCCGGGCGGCGACCGCGCGCCAGTCGTCGACGCCGAGCTCGGGGCGCGCGACATCGCCGCAGATGACCTCGACCTGATCGCCGATCGGGCCGAGCCGGCGGCGCGCGGCCTCGCGATCCGGCGCGCGGACGAGCGCGATGATCGGCCGGCCGGGCTGCGCCGCGCGCCACGCCGCGATCAGCGCGCGTCCGAGCTGGCCGGCCGCGCCGGTCACCAGCACGGCGCCCTCGCACGGCACCGCCGCCGCCCCGCGCGCTGCCGGGCCGCC
>DASWOO010000760.1:0-2723 GCA_036404335.1 Kofleriaceae bacterium | reverse complement strand
CCCAGGGGATAGGTTGCGAGGCGTGGAAGGCACGCTGTCGCTGTTGGACTGGCGGCCGGGTCAATACGACTCGGCGCCGGAGGAGCCAGTGGCGGCGATCGCGGATGGCAGCGGGCCCTGCGAGCAGGCCAGGCCGGTGCGCGGCCGGACGCGCAAGCCCAAGCCGGTGCTGACCTCGGTGGCGCCGGCGAGCGAGCTGGCGGTGGCCGAGCCGAGCGAGCCGGTGGCGGCGGCCGAGCCGGTGGCGGCGGCCGCGGCGCTGGCGGCGCTGGGCGCCGGGCGGATCGTGGTGTTCGACTGCGAGACCACGGGGACGGACCGGCTGCAGGATCAGGTGATCGAGCTGTGCATCCAGCACGGCCTGGGCGATGACGCGCGGAGCCAGACCTGGCGGATCAAGCCGAGCGTGCCGATCCACCCCGGGGCGCAGGCGGTCCACGGGATCTCGCTCGACGAACTGGCCGCGGCGCCGGAGTTCGCGCAGCTCGCCGACGAGATCGTCGGCGTGTTCGCCGAGGCAGACGTCATCGTCGGCTACAACATCGCGTTCGACATCGACATGCTGCAGGCCGAGTACACCCGGCTCGGCCGGCCGCTGCTCGACCTCAACGGCAAGAAGATCATCGACGCCTTCCGGCTGTGGCAGCAGTGCGAGCCGCGCAGCCTGCAGCACGCACACCAGCGGTTCGTCGGCGCCGGGTTCGCGGCGGCGCACAGCGCGTCGGCCGACGTCGCGGCGACCGGCCGGGTGCTGACCGGCATGCTGCGGATGTTCAACCTGGTCGACCACGACTGGGAGCAGATCGCCTGCAAGTGCGATCCGCAGTACGCGGCGCGCGCGAGCTGGGTCGGGCCGTCGCGTCACCTGCGCTGGGAGGGCGGCGCGATCGTGCTCGGCTTTGGCAAGCACGTGAACGCGCCGGTGCACGAGCTGGCGGCCGGGCCGGACCGCAGCTTCCTGCGCTGGGTGGTCGAGCGCGACTTCCCGGTGCACGTCGGCGAGGTGTGCCGCGCGGCGCTCGACCTCGTCGGCGAAGAGTTCCTGGCGTGGGCGCGCCGGAAGTATCCACCACCGGCGGCGTTGCCGCCGGGGCCGTCGCCGTTGCCGCAGGCGCCTCCGTCGACGACGTAGCGCTTGGCCGGCCGCCGCCGGCGTGCGAGGCTCGCGCGATGAGGAATCGCCTGGGGCTGTGCCTGGTGGGCGTCGTGGGTTGCGTGGTCGGGCTCGCCACGCCCGCGGCCGCGTCAGAGCCCGGCGCGGGCAGCGCGGCGCCGGCCAAGCCGATCGAGCGCCGGCTGTACTCCGCCGATGGCCTCTACGGCAGCTCGTTCCTGGGCTCGGACTGGAACACGTTCTACGAGAACTACCACCCGAAGTACGTTGCCGATGATGACCCGGCGACCGCGTGGATCGAAGGTGCCAAGGGCAGCGGCAAGGGCGAATGGGTGAAGATGCCGATCACGCCGCTCGCGCAGACCACCGCGGTCCGCCTGCGGATCCGCAACGGCTACCAGAAGTCGCAGGCGTCGTTTCAGGACAACGCCCGGGCCAAGCAGGTGACGCTGTGGCTGCTGCCGTCGAGGGTCTACACCCACGTGACGCTCGCCGACCGCGACGGCTGGCAGGACGTCGTGATCGAGCAGCCGAGCGCGCTGGTCAGCGCCGTCGAGCTGGTGGTCGACTCGGTCTACGAGGGCGGCAAGTACGAGGATCTGGCGATCAGCGATATCCAGATCTACGCGACGTCGACCACGCCGGACGACCCGGCGTTCGAGCTGACCAAGCGCGAGGCGCTGCTGGGCTGGGTCGCGCAGCGGCAAACGGCGGCGGCGCGGTCCCGGCAGCAGGCGACCCAGCAGCCGCTGTACCCGATGTACGTGGTGACCCATGACGGCCTGAGCACCGCACCCAAGAACCTCGAGGACATGATCGCCGCGGCCAGGACCGACGGCCCGTTCGCGAAGGAGTGGCAAGCCTCGCTCGCGATCGCGGCGGCGGTCGCCAAGAACCTCGACGGCCTGACCCGCGCGAAGCTCGCGCCGACGTCGCAGGCCAAGCTGCTCGCCACCGACGGGCTGGTGATCCCGGAGGTCTGGGATCTGGCCGCCATCGATGTGGGCCTCAACAACTTCAACGAGGGCTCGCTGCGGCTGCCGATGCTGGGGCTGGTCTCGGCGCTGTTCATCGATCAGCTGCACCCGGTCGAGATCAAAGGCGCGGTCACGGTCAGCCAGTTCTGGTCGCGCAACAGAAAATGCAAGGACGAGTCGTGGATCAAGCGCGGCCCGGCGAGCGACCAGGGGCCGCCGCCGGTCCAGACCGTGGTCGTCGGCCGCTGCGGACAGGCCGATGCGCGCGTGGGCGGGTACGACATCGGGGTGCTCGAGCTGTACGTGCATGACGACCACGGGCGCCTCGTGCTGAGCGCCGCCGATGGCCACATCGATGGCTATCGCTGGATCGAGGATGGCGGCCGGCCGATGATCGCCGGCGGGCGCGCGATCATCGGCAGCGACATGCACGACGCCATCGTGATCGACGCGACTCGGCACGAGCCGCTCCCGGACAAGTGAGCCGCGTGGTGATCCGGCGGCGAGCGCGGGCAATGCTGGTGGTCGCGATGGTGCTGGCCGCATGCGGCGAGCCCGCGGCGCCCGTCGCGCCGGCGCCGCGCGTGGCACCGGCGTGGCAGGTGCGGCCGCCGGGCGGCACGGTGCCGATC
>DASWOO010000759.1:0-10603 GCA_036404335.1 Kofleriaceae bacterium | reverse complement strand
GCGATTCATAGTTGAAATACAGGAGCTGGCCCCAGGAGATAGCCTTGGGGTCGCCGAAGCCGAGGAAGCTGACCATTGTCTCCGCCAGGATGGCGCCGCCGATTCCGAGGGCGACCAGCACGATCAGCGAGGGCAGTGCGTTGGGCAGGATATGGCGCGCCAGGATCCGCGCCGGGCCGGCGCCGAGCGCGCGGGCGGCGACGGCGAGCTCGCCGTGGCGCAGCGCCAGGACCTGGCCGCGGGTGATCCGCGCCAGGGTCAGCCACGAGATCGCGCCGATCAGCGCGAACAGGGCGACCAGCGACCGCGCGCCGGTCACCGCCATCACGACGATCACGAACACCAGCGCCGGGAAGCCATAGAGCGCGTCGACGATCCGCATCATCGCGGCGTCGATCCGGCCGCCGGCGTACGCGGCGACCGCGCCGTAGCCGACGCCGATCGCCACGGCGAACGCGGTGGTGACCAGGGCGACGCCGATCGCGATCCGGCCGCCGAGCAGGACCCGGACCAGCAGGTCGCGGCCGAGCGTGTCGGTGCCGAACCAGTGGGCCAGGTCCGGCCGGGTCGCGCCGAGCTGCGGATCGATCGTCGTGCCGTCGAGGCCGAGGCGACCGGCGATCACCGGGCCGACGACGCAGGCCAGCGCCAGGGCGACGAACACGCCGGCGCAGACGATCGCCGTGCGCCTCACGCGGACCGCCGGGGATCGAGCAGGCCCTGGACCGCGTCGGTCGCCAGGTTCAGCGCGACGATCAGCGCGGCGTAGAACACGAACACGCCGGTCACCACCGGATAATCGCGGTCGACCACGCTCGACACGAAGTACGTGCCCAGTCCGGGCACCTGGAAGATCCGCTCGACGACGAACGACCCCGCGATCATCGTGGCCGCCGCCGGCCCCAGGTAGCTCACCACCGGCCGGATGCCCAGGCGCAGCGCGTGGCGCGCCAGGATCCGGAGCTCGGTCACGCCCTTGGCGCGCGCGGTGCGGATGAAGTCCTGGTCGAGCACGTCGAGGAGCCCCGCCCGGGTCAGCCGCGCGATCGTCCCGAGGTAGATCAGGCCCAGCGTGATCGCCGGCAGGACGAACGACGCCGGGCCATCGATCCGCGCCGCCGGCAGCCAGCCCAGGCGCAGCGCGAACCCGGCGATCAGCAGCGGCCCGAGCACGAACGCCGGCACCGAGATCCCGACCAGCGCGCCGACCATGACGGCGCGATCGACCCAGGTGTCGCGCCGCCACGCCGCGGCCGCGCCGAGCCCGACGCCGAGCCCGAGCGCGACGATCAGGCCGCCCAGCCCGAGCACGGCGCTGACCGGCCCGTGCTCGGCGATCAGCCGCGCCACCGCCACGTCGCGCTTCATCGACACCCCGAGGTCGCCGCGCGCGAGCCGGCCCATCGCCCGGCCGTACTGGCGCCACACCGGCAGGTCGAGGCCGTAGCGCGCCGCCATCGCCGCCTGCACCGCCGCCGAGCGCCGCTGGTCGGTCGCGAACGGTCCGCCGGGCGCGGCGTGCAGCAGCCAGAAGCTGGCGGTCGCCACCGCGAACAGGATCGCGAGGCTCGCCGCGAGCCGGCCGACGATCGCCCGGGTCACGGCCGCCAGTCGGGGTCGATCCAGATCCGCCACAGCGGCGGCTGGTCGATCAGGTTGAACGCGTAGCCGCGGACGTACGGCTTGATCAGGTGCTTCTGGGTGTAGACGTAGATCGGCAGGACCGGCGCGTCGCCGATCATCACCGCCTCGGCCTGGCGCAGCAGCGCGTTGCGCGCCTGGCGATCCGACAGCGCGCCTGCGGCGGTCATCAGCCGCTCGAACTCGGCCGAGCAATACTTGCCGCGGTTGTCAGGCGACGCGCAGCGAAACAGCGACAGGAACTCGCTCTCGGGGTCGGCGAAGTTACCGATGCTGCCGAGCCGGCTGATCTCGTAGTCGCCCTTGTGGGTGTCGTCGAGCAAGGCGTTCCAGTCCTGGGCGGTCAGCCGCACCGAGATGCCGACCCGCGCCCAGGCGGCCTGGAGATACTCGGCGATCTGCTTGTGGGCCTCGGCGCCGGCGTTGAACCGGTACTCGATCGGGTGATCGGGCACCCCGCCCTCGGCGCGGGCCAGCGCGAGCTCGCGGCTCGCGGCGTCGGGATCGTAGTCGAGCCCGGGCGGCGGCACGTAGCACAGCGCGCCGCTGATCATCACGAGCGCGTTGCCGGGCGTGTCCCGCGCCACGCCGCACGCGGCGAGCTCGGCGTCGGGCAGCTGCGCGATCGGCGTGCCGGGCGTGAGCTGCGCGGTCGGCAGCTCGCCGCCGTGGGTGAACCGCGGGATCGCCGTGCGATCGATCGCCAGCGACAGCGCGCGGCGCAGGTGGCGGTTGGTCAGCTTCTCGGTCTGGATCCACGCGAAGTACACGCCGAGGAACGGCGACACGGCGTAGTCCTTGTAGGCGTGGCCGCGCTCGCCGTCGAGCGCCGGCAGGTAGCTCGACGGGATGTTGTTGGCGGCGGTGGCGTCGCACGCGCCGGTGGCGTAGGCGTTGGTCGACGCGGCCTGGTCGTCCATCGAGTAGGCGATCAGCCGGTCGAGCCGGACCGCGCCGGGGTCCCAGTAGCTCGGCGAGCGGACCAGCTCGACCCGGTCGCGCTCGCGCCACACGGCCAGCTGGAGCGGCCCCGAGCTGACGATGTGCTCCGGCCGGTCCCAGCTGCGCGGCCAGCGCGACCAGGCCTCGATCGGCGCGGGGCGCAGCGCGCGGCTGTCGGTCAGCGACACGAACGCCGGCGTCGGGTCGGCGGTCTCGAAGATGATCGTGCGCGCGTCGGGCACCCGGATGCCGATCGCGTCGGTCGAGGCGGTCACGTCGCGGGCGTGGAGCGTGACCGGGTCACCGGGCTTCTGCCCGGGCTCGAGGCCATGCGCCATCCAGCTCGGGACCTCGCGCCCGCCGACCCGGCGGACCTGGATCGGCCGATCGCCGTCGGGCTCGACGTCGAGCTCGCGCGCCGGGACCCAGCCGCCCACGCCCTCCAGGTCGCGCGGCCAGAACACGTAGGCCCACGGCTCGGCCGCCGGCGGGGTCGCCGCGCCGCCGCTGGTCATCATCAGGATCACCACCTGGCCCGGCGGGACCACGGCGTAGGCCTCGGCCATGGCCGAGCCCAGATCGCGCAGCGCGAGCGGCCGGGTCGACGCCCGGCGGGCGGGATCGGCGTCGGTCGCATCGGCGCGCTCGACGACCTCGCCCGCGGTCAGGCCGGCGACCGCGCGCCGGGTCACCAGCGCCTTGCGGGTCAGGAACGCGGTCGCGCCCTTGATCGGCGACAGCGTGTCCGCGTTGGGCGAGGCGGTGATCGGGTGGGCGACGCGCACCGCGCTGGCGGCGACGTCGTACGCGGTCAGCGGCCGGCCGTTGGTCCAGGTCGCGTCGGCCCGCAGGTGGAACGTGAACGTCCTGAAATCGCCGGCGATGTCCCAGCGCGTGGCCAGGCTCGGCACCGGCAGGCCATCGGCGCCATACGTGGTCAGGCCATCGAACACCGCGGCGACCAGCTGCGACGACGCCGTGCTCGACGACAGCGCCGGGTCGAGGTGGTCGGGCTCGCCCTGGTTGCACCAGCGGAACACGCGCGGGTCGGGCGGCTCGACCCGGCCGAAGTAGTCGCCGTCGGGCGGGCTGCACCCGCAGATCGCGACGAGGCCGAGCCAGCGCAGCACCGCGGCCGATGGTACACGGCGCGGTCGCGATCGCGACACGGCTGTCGCGGACGTGGCAGGCTCGCGGGGAACCACGCGCGATAACCCGCCGGGACTTCTCGCACGTCGCCGGCATGACCCGTGCTGTTCCCCCACCATGATGACCAAGCTCGCCCTGCTGCTCACCCTCGCCGCCGGCTGCTCCTCGTCGAGCACCATCGACGGGCCGATCGACTACACGCAGTCGAGCGGGCTCGCGGCGATCCAGACCACGCTGCACATCGAGCCCGACGGCGCGGTGACCTACAGCAAGGGCAGCCAGCCCCGGATCGAGAGCACCCTCGACAGCGCCCAGCTCGCCGAGATCTACGACCAGGCCAGCGCCGCCCGGTTCGACTCGCTCGCCGGCAGCTACGCTTGCGCCTGCGCCGACGTGCCGACCTACCAGCTGACCGTGCGCGTGGATGACAGGCCGTACACGGTCAACGTCGCCGCCTCCGCCCAGGTCCCGGCCGCGTTGGACACGTTCTTGCGCACGCTGATCAGCCTCGCCGCCGACAAGGAGTAGGCTGAGGCATGACCTCATACAAGGGTAGCTGTCACTGTGGAGCGGTCCGCTACACCGCCGAAGTCGATCTCAACAAGCCGGCGGTCGCGTGCAACTGCTCGATGTGCGGCCGCGCCGGCACGCTGCTGACGTTCGTCCCGACCGACAAGTTCACCCTCGACCAGGGCCAGGACTCGCTGACCGACTACCTGTTCAACAAAGAGAAGATCCACCACCTGTTCTGCAAGACCTGCGGCATCAAGTCGTTCGCGCGCGGTGTGGGCCAGGGCGGTGCCGAGATGATCGCGGTCAACGTGCGCTGCCTCGCCGGCGTCGACCCGGCCAAGGTCGAGCTCCGGCACGTCGACGGCGCCAAGTCCTGATCCGGCAAGGCGCGGCACGCCGCGCCCGGCCTTGCTCTCCCGCGCGGCCGCCCGGGTTGTCCTGGTATGCCCCCGCCCCGCGGCACCGCCGCCGCCCTCTGCCTCCTGCTCGGCGCGTGCGGCACGTCCGCCCCCAAGGCCGACGGCGCGATCGACTACACCACGTCGAGCACCGTCTATCCGTACCCGACCGGGTCCACGGTGCATATCGAGCCAGACGGTTCGGCGTCCGCCTCCGACGTGCTGTCCGGGCGGACCGGCTCGACGACCCTATCGGCCGATCTGCTCGCCACGCTGTATCAGCAGGCGACCGACGCGCACGTCGAGGACCTGCCCGCGGTGATCCCGTGCGGCTGCGATGCCGAGCCTCCCCAGACGTTCGAGCTCAGCGTGGTGATCGACGGCCAGCCGCACCAGACCACGATGCACCAGCTGGATACGCCGCCGGCCGCGCTGGTCACGTTGACCGACACGCTCGCCCGGATCTTTTACATCGTGCTGCCGCCCCTCGCGTGATGCCCCCGGCGCCGAACGGTCCGACAAATTCTGTATGCCCCGATAACCCTGCGGACTACAGTTATCGGGACATCTGCGGGACTTGCCTGCGACAGCGTCTCGAGGTGCGACGACCATGCGACTGTCGCTCCCCCTGACTTTGTGCGTCAAATACTGAATATCCGGTGACTTAGATCTGGTACGGGAGGCGCATAGGGGCAGCCCGTCCCGCGGCTTTGCCGCACTAACAGGAAGATCCAGATGAGTCACCTCGAGAACATTGCAACGCGGCAGCGCAACAGCCTGGTCCGCGACACCGTCTTCGTCGCGCTGCTGGCGCTGGCGTCGATCGTGTCGGCGTCCTCGGTTGGTCAGGCTGTCCACGGCGCGAGCGCGAACAACGCGCCCGTGCACGCGGCCCCGATCGCCGCTCGCTAAGTTACCCGCCAGAATCCCCTGGCGGGGCCCAGCCTGGCGGGCCGCCAGGTACCACTAACGGTCTGACGACCTGACCTGCCCATCTGCGGTAATTTGCGCCAGCCATGGCAGGTCAGGTCTTCGTCATCGACCATCCCCTTGTTCAACACAAGCTGTCGCTGATGCGGTCCAAGGAGACCAGCACCAGCACCTTCCGCAGCTTGCTTCGCGAGATCAGCATGCTCCTGGCATACGAGGTATGCCGGGACCTGCCGACGACCCTGGTGCCGATCGAGACGCCGATCGCGTCGATCCACGCGCCGATGCTCGACGGCAAGAAGGTCGTGCTGACCGCGATCCTGCGCGCCGGCGTGGGCATCCTCGACGGCATGCTCGAGATCTTGCCGTCGGCGCGCGTCGGTCACATCGGCCTGTACCGCGACCCCAAGACGCTCGCCGCCGTCGAGTACTACTTCCGCGTGCCCGACAACATGAGCGACCGCGACGTGATCATCGTCGACCCGATGCTGGCGACCGGCAACTCGGCCGCCGCCGCGGTCACCAAGCTCAAGTCGGTCGGGCCGCGCTCGATCCGCTTCGTGTGCCTGCTGACCTGCCCCGAGGGCCTCAAGGCGTTCCACGCCCAGCACCCCGACGTGCCGGTCTATACCGCGTCGATCGACGAGCGGCTCAACGAGCACGGCTACATCGTCCCCGGGCTGGGCGATGCCGGCGACAGGCTGTTCGGCACCAAGTAGCCACCTTTTGCACGCCGGTTACGCGCCGGAAACATGCTCCCGCCCACGATGGCGAGATGAACTCCGGCGATACCGCGTGGCTGCTGATCTCGGCCGCGCTCGTGATGCTGATGACCCCGGCGCTGGCGCTGTTCTACGGCGGCATGGTGCAGGGCAAGAACGTGCTGTCGACGTTCATGCACAGCTTCTTCGCGCTGGGCCTGGTCACCGTGCAGTTCGCGGTGATCGGCTACAGCCTGTGCTTCGGGCCGACCTGGCACGGCGTGATCGGCGGGCTCGACTTCCTCGGGCTCGAGGGGGTCGGCGACCAGGCGTTCGACGCCCAGCACCAGTTCCCGATGCTGGCGCACTTCGCCTACCAGTGCATGTTCGCGGTGATCGCGCCGGCGCTGATCTCCGGCGCCTACGCCGAGCGCATGAAGTTCTCGGCCTACGTGCTGTTCACGCTCGGCTGGACGACCCTGGTCTACGACCCGGTCGCGCACTGGTCGTGGCAGGCCGACGGCTGGCTGGCCAAGCTCGGCGCGATCGACTTCGCCGGCGGCACGGTCGTGCACCTGTCATCGGGCGTGTCGGCGCTGGTCTGCGCGCTGGTCCTGGGCAAGCGCAAGGGCTACCCGTCGCTGCGCCACCCGCCGCACGACCTGACGATGACCGTGGTCGGCGCCGGCCTGCTCTGGTTCGGCTGGTTCGGGTTCAACGCCGGCTCGTCGCTGCACGCCGACGGCCTCGCCGCGCTGGCGCTGGTCAACACCCACCTGGCGGCCGCGGCCGGCGCGCTGATGTGGGTGATCGTCGAGGGCATGCGGGTCAAGAAGGCGACGATGCTGGGCGTGGCGTCGGGCCTGGTCGCCGGCCTGGTCGCGATCACCCCGGCGGCGGGCTTCGTCTCGCCGATGGCGGCGCTCGCGATCGGCGGCCTGGCGGGCCTGGTCTGCTACGGCGGCGTGCTGCTCAAGACCAAGCTCGGCTACGACGACGCGCTCGACGCGTTCGGCGTGCACGGCATCGGCGGCGCGCTCGGCTCGCTGGTGACCGGCCTGTTCGCCAGGGCGGTGCTCAACAACGGCGTGGGCGGCGGCGTCAGCCTGCTCGGCAAGCAGGCGATCGCCGTCGGCGCGGCGGGCGCGTGGGCGGCGGTCGTGACCTTCGTGCTGCTGAAGGGCATCGACCTGGTGGTCGGGCTACGCGTCGAGGCCGAGACCGAGCACGACGGCCTCGACGGCGCGCTGCACGGCGAGTCGGCGTACGCCGGCCCGGGCTCGACGGCGCACTAGCCGATCTCTTCGGCGTAGGTCATGACGAGGTACATCACGGCCTCGACCTTGCCGACGTTGCGGTAGGCGTGCGGCGTGTCGGCCTCGAACAGGATCGAGTCGCCGGCATCGAGGCGGTGGGTGTCGCCCGCGACGTCGATCTCGACGGTGCCCGAGGTCACGACCAGGTTCTCGCCGGTGCCGGGCGGGTGGGCGTCGGCCTCCTCGATCGAGGCGGACGCGAGCCGCAGCTCGTAGAATTCGACCCGGCGCGGCTCGTCGAACGGGAACAGCGCGCGCGACGAGAAGCTGCGATCCTTGCTGGTCAGGATCTTGGACTCGGTGGCGCGCAGGACGAGGGCGCCGGACTGGGTGCGCGCGCTGATCAGCGCCGAGAACGTGACCTCGAGCGCGCGGGCGATCTTCCACAGGACGTTGATCGTCGGCGCGGACTGACCGAGCTCGATCTGGCCGAGCATCGCGCGCGACACGCCCGAGATCTGGGCGAGGCGCTCGAGCGACAGGCCGCGGCGGGTGCGCAGCCGGCGCAGGTTGGAGCCGACCACGGGCGCGAGGTCCGTGGTCGCCTCGGGAGCGGGGGCGTCGGGCCGCCCGTTCGGGTCTTTGTCAGCGCGAGGCATCGAAGGATCTTCGGGTTTCTTCTTCACCGGGGACGACCGGCGCGGAGTATACCCTACATCGCGGACCGAACCGCCGGCGCTCAGAAGCTGTTCGAGAGCGCCAGGCCGCCGCCGCCAGCCCCGAGCCACGCGGTGACCGGCGGCGCCTCGGTCGAGCTCGAGCGGTGGGTGACGATCCACACCACGCCGCCGATGATCAGCGCGCCGCCCGCGCCCGCCGCGATCAGGCCGATCTGCTGGCGCGACCGCGCGGTGTCCGACAGCTCGCGCGCCTCGCCGTCGTTGGCCGCGGTCGCGATCTTGTTGTGGGTCGAGCGGGCGTTGACCAGGAATGCCCCGCCGACCCCGACGCCGATCACGCCGACCCCGAGCAGCGACAGCGCGATCGGATCCTTGTACCAGGAGCGTCCCTCATGGACCGGCATCGGGCCCGGCGTCGGCTCCGGCGCCGGAGCGGTCGGGGGCGGCGCGACCGGGGGCGGCGCGACCGGCGTGGGCTCCGGCGGCGCGGCCGCGGTCGCCTTGGCGCCGATCAGGTCGTTGCACTCGTCGTGCTTCTGCTGCACGGCGGCCTTGTTCGCCGCCGGCAGGTCGAAGGTCAGCAGCTTCTCGTACAGCTCGAGCGCCTTCTCGCAGTGGTCGAGCTTGCGCTCGGCCTGCGCCCAGGCGAACAGCGTGTCGGGGTCGGGCTCGAGCTCGAACGACTTGCCGAGCGCGGCCGACGCCGCCTCGTAGCTGTTCTTCTTGTACGCCGCGACGCCCTTGTCGAACTGCGCGCGCGCAGGCTTCTTCTTGGGCTGCGCCGCGACCGAGCTCGCGAGCGTGGAGAGGACGAGCGCGGTGGCCCACGCGCGGCGAGTCAGTGCTTTGGCGTTGCCACCGGCATGAATGGCGAATCGTCGCTCCACGTTTGCTCCTTCGAGTCAGGCTTGCGATGCGGCGGTACGGGCCGCGGCTTGGGTTTCGTGCTGCGCGCGCGCAGGCTTCTTCTTGGGCCGCGCCGCGGCCGAGCTCGCGAACGTCGAGCGGACGAGCGCGATGGCCCACGCGCGCCGAGTCAGTGCTTTGGCGTTGCCACCGGCATGAACGGCGAATCGTCGCTCCACGTTTGCTCCTTCGAGTCAGGTTTGCGATGCGGCGGTACGGGCCGCGGCTTGGTCGGCTTGGGTTTCGTGCTCGCCGCATGCTGCGCCGGCGGCGCCGGATCCACCAGCCCCGCGGCGCTCGCCGTCGGGCTCGGCCCCGGCTCGGCGCCGGTCGTATGTGCGGGCCCTGGCGCGGTGCTCGGCGCCGCGCCGGCGCTGATGGTCGCGGTGTTCCTGCCGCCCGCGGTCCCGCCGACCGCGTTCCCGCCGCCTGCGTTCCCGCCACCCGAATTGATGGTCGCCGCGTTCCCGCCACCCACGTTCCCGCCGCCTGTATTTATGGTCGCGGTGTTCTCACCGCCCGCATTCGTACCGACCGCGTTCGCACCGACCGCGTTCGCACCGACCGCGTTCCCGCCGCCCTTGTCGGCGGGCGCAGGATCGGCCGGCGCGACCGCGTTCGCCGGGGCCGGGTCGGCGCCCGCCGTGGGGTTCGGGCCGGGCGCAGGATCGCCGGCGACCGCAGAGCCCGCCGCCGCACCGGCAGCCGGATCGCCCGGCACCGCTTCGGCCGTCGCCGGCTCGGCCTGATCGTGGTGGCGCTTGTTCGACACCGGCGCCGCGGCCGGCTCGGTCGCCGCGGGAGGCGCCTCGCCGTTCGTGCTCAGGATACCGAACCAGACGCCGGCTGCCGCGCCCGCGAGGCCGACCACCGCCGCGGCGATCACCGGCAGCAGCGACCGCTTGCGCGGCGGCATCATCCCCTGCGGCGCAGGCCCTCCGGCGGCCAGCGTCGGCGGCGCGAGCGGGTCGGCCGCGTAGCCCGGCGCCACGCCGATCCCCGGCAGCGTCGACGGAAACCCCTGGTGCGGATAGCCCACCGGCGGCGACGACGGGTACCCCTGCGCCACGAAGTTCTGCATGCTCTGCGCGGCCTTGCCGATCAGCTCGCCCGACAGGCTCGACGGCCCGTGCGCCGTCGCGTGCGGGTTCCCGGCGAGCAGCGCGCTGCTGACGAGCGTCCCGCCCGCCGGCATCGACATCATCGGCGGCGGCTTGAGGATCGGCACCGCGCCCGGATTGCCCGGCACCGGCATTGACGACGAGCTGCGCTGCCCCGACGACGCCGGGCCGAACGCCGGCGCCGGCGGCGGATTGAACCCGCTCTCCGGCGGCGCCGATGGCGACGGCGGCGCCGATGGCGGCGACGATGGCGACGCCGTCGTCCGCCCCGCCGACGATGGCGCCGATGACTTCGACCGCGAGGATGAACCTGAAGCCGACATCCGTTGCATCTCCGCTGATTCGCGCTTGGCCGCGCTCCGCGCC
>DASWOO010000758.1:0-8491 GCA_036404335.1 Kofleriaceae bacterium | reverse complement strand
GCGAACGACGTCTTGCCCATCGCGGGGCGCGCCGCGAGGATGATCAGCTCGGTCGGCTGCAGCCCCGAGGTGATCGTGTCCAGGCCGGTGAACCCGGTCGGCAGGCCGGTGATGCCGTCCGACGCCTTGAACCGCTCGTCGAGCGAGCTGAACACCTTCTTCACGAGGCTCTTCAGCGGCTCGGGCCCGGCCTTATCGCGGCGCTGGGTGACCTCGAAGATCTTGGCCTCGGCCTCGTCGAGGTAGTCGCGGACCTCGAGGCCGTCCTCGTAGCCCTTCTCCGAGATCTCGCCCGCGGCGAGCATCAGCTTGCGAGCCTGGTGCTTGTCGTTGACGATCTCGGCGTACGACACGACGTTGTCCGTCGTGGGCACGCGCAGGGTCAGCTCGCCGAGAAAGGCGATGCCGCCGATCGCGTCGAGCTTGCCCGACTTGGCGATCTCGTTCTCGAGCGTCACCACGTCGATCGGCCGCGCGGCCGCTTCCAGGTTGCGAATCGCCTGGAACACCACCTTGTGGCGGTTGTCGTAAAAGTCGTCGACCTCGAGCGTATCGAGGTTACTCAGCACCTCGTTGCGCAGGATGATGCCGCCGAGAATGCTGGCCTCTGCCTCGGTGTTGTGAGGCAGTACGCGGCGGTCGCGCGCCATGGTGGCGGCAGCCTCGCGGCTACTTGTCCTTGCTGACGACCCAGAACTTGAGGTTGGCCGACACGCCCGCGGCGAGCTTGACCACGACCTCGTACTTGCCGAGCGCCTTGACCGTCTGATCGAGCGCGATCGTCCGGTGGTCGAGCTCGATGCCCGCGCGCTTGAGCTGATCGGCGATGTCACGGTTGGTGACCGAGCCGAACAGCTTCTCGTCCTCGCCGACGTTGCGCTCGAACTGCAGCGTCATCGCGTTGAGCTTGGTCGCGATCTCGTTGGCGTTCGCGCGCTCCTTGGCCACGCGGCGCTCGATCTGCGCCTTGTCGTGGTCGAGCCGGGTCTTGTTGCGCACGGTGGCGCTGACCGCCATGCCGCGCGGCACGAGGTAGTTGCGGCCGTAGCCGGGGCGGACCGAGACGAGCTCCCCGGCCTTGCCGAGGTTCTCGACGTCCTGGGTCAGGATGATTTGCATCGCCATGACTAGTCTCCGTTCACCGAGAAGGGCAGCAGCGCGAGCATGCGCGCGCGGCGGATCGCCGTCGAGATCACGCGCTGCTGGCGCGCGCTCGCGCCGCTGATGCGGCGCGGGATCATCTTGCCGCGATCGGTCACGAACGACCGCAGGATCTGCGGGTTCTTGTAGTCGATCTTGTCGACGATCTCCTGCGACAGCAGCTTGCGCCGCGCGCCGGCGCCGCGGCCCTTGCCGCCGCGGCGGTCGTCGCCATCGCGATCGAGACCCTCGTCGGGTGCATCCATGCGGGTGGTCATCGGCTTACTCCTTCTCCGTGGCCTGCGCCGGGTTCATGCTCGGCATGTTGTCGTACTCGTCGCCGCCGAACTCGTCGCCGTCATCGGCCGCGGCATCGTCGGTGCTGCGCGCGAGGAAGATGTCCTCTTCGTCGGCCGCGGTCTGCGCCGCCTTCTCGAACGACGAGTCGTCGATCTCGGTCGGGCGCGCGCCGGTGTCGACGTCCTCGTCGACCTTGATCGTCAGGTAGCGGATCACCGAGTCGAGCATGCGCAGGTTACGCTCGGTCTCCTCGACGACGCCCGGGTTCGCCAGGTACTGCCAGTAGAGGTAGATCCCCTTGCGCTCCTTGGCGACCTCGTAGGCGAGGCGGCGCTTGCCCCAGTTGTCGATCTTCAGGATCTTGCCGCCCATGCCCTCGATGATGCCGCGGATGCGGGTGTTCACCTCGGAGACGCCTTCGTTCGGCGTGTTGGGGCGCAGGATGTAGACCGTCTCGTACTCGCGAGACGTGCCGGGCTTGTCGGCCAGCGATTGCAAACGTGCCATGTGATTTCCTCGTGGACCTAGAAAAGGGGTCGTCCAGGCGGGCGACCGAGGGGTACTAGGGAGCGGCTCTATATCACGCGGCCCGGCCAGGTGACGAGCCCCGCGAGCATTTCGGTCACTTCAGCGGCGGCCGGCCGTTATGCTGGTTCATCGCCGGGCCGACCCCCTTGGCCAGCACGGTCTGGATGTCCTCGCAGCCCGCCTTGATCATGGCGGTCAGGACGTCGGCCTGGGCGCTCGGGAAGTCCCCCAGCACCCAGTTGGCGACCGCGTTGGGGTTCAGCTTCGCGCCCGGCGGCACGCTGGGATCGCGGCCGACGCCCATGCGCAGCCGGGCGAAGCTGCCCTTGCCCAGCTGCTCCATCATCGAGCGCAAGCCGTTGTGGCCGCCGTGGCCACCGCCGCTCTTGAGCCGGACCACGCCGAAGTCGAGGTCGATCTCGTCGTGGACGACCAGGATCTGGTCGGGCTCGATCGCGTGGAACGCCGCCGTCCGCTGGACCGCGAACCCCGAGAGGTTCATGAACTCCATCGGCTTGAGCAGCATCGCGCGCTCACGGCCGCGCTCGGTCGTGATCACGCCGGTCGTCGTGTCGCCGCCCTTGCCGGACTTCCACGCAGGAAGCCCGTGGGCCGAGGAGAGCTCGTCGACGACCTGAAACCCAATATTGTGCCGGTTGCGCGCGTACTTCGCGCCCGGATTGCCCAGCCCGACGACCAGCCACACGGCAATCCTCCCGGCAGCCCCAGTGACGCGGGGTTACTTCTTCGCGGGGGGCTTGGCAGCGGCCTTGGCGGCGGCCGGCGCCGCGGCCTTGCCACCGGCGGCGGGGGCAGCCTTGCCACCGGCGGCGGGGGCAGCCTTGCCACCAGCGGCCGGAGCAGCCTTGCCACCAGCGGCGGGCGCCGCGGCAGCAGCAGCCGCGCCCTCGGCGGCAGCCGCGCCCTCGACCGGGGCCGCGACGGCCTCGTCCTCGGGAGCCGCGCACAGCGCGACGGCGAGGTCGCGGCCGGTGACCGCCTCGACGCCGGCGGGCAGGTCGATCGAGCTGACGTGGACGACGTCGCCGATGCCGAGCGGCGACACGTCGACGACGAGCTTGACCGGGATGTCGCTCGGCTTGGCGAGCACGATGACCGAGCGCAGCACGATGCGGATCTGGCCGCCGTCGATCGCGCCCTTGGGCTTGCCGGTGAACTCGAGCGGGACCTCGGCGCGCACTTCCTTGTGCGGGTCGATCGCGAGCAGGTCGACGTGGGTGATGTCGCGGCGGATCACGTCCACCTGGAAGTCCTTGACCAGCGCGTGCAGCGAGCGCGGGGCGGCGCCGCCCTCTCCGCCCTCGATCGTCAGCTCGATGACGGTGTTGCGCTTGCGGACGGGGTCGAGCGCCGCGCGCAGCGACTTGACGTCGAGCGTGATCGGCAGCGGCTCGATCCGGCCGCTCTCGGACGCGCCGTAGCAAACGCCCGGGACCTTGCCCTGCGCGCGAAGCTTGCGCGAGGCGCCCTTGCCAGACGACGAATCACGAACCGAAACAGTGAGCTTACCGACTTCCATGACGTTTTCCCTGCTAGGCCTTCCGAGCGCCAGTGCTCGGTAATGGTGGCGGACTACCGAATACTACATGAACAGGCTGCTGATCGAATCGCCGTGATGAATCCGCTTGATCGCCTCACCGAGCAGGCGACCGACGCTCTTCACGCGGACCTTGGCGCACGCCTGGCCTGGGTCCTGGAGCGGGATCGTGTTGGTCACGACGACGTGCTGCAGCGGCGACTCTTCGATGCGCTGGACCGCGCGGCCGCTGAACACGGCGTGGGTCGCGCAGGCGCTGACGCTGGCCGCGCCGGCGTCGATGATCGCCTGCGCGCCGTTGGTGAGCGTGCCGGCGGTGTCGATGATGTCATCGACGATGATCGCCTTCTTGCCCCGGACGTCGCCGACGATGTTCATGATCTCGGACACGTTGGGCGCCGGGCGGCGCTTGTCGATGATCGCCAGGCCGGCGCCGAGCCGCTTGGAGAACGCCCGGGCGCGCTCGACGCCGCCGGCGTCCGGCGACACGACGATGGTCTGGTCGCCGCCGAACCCCAGGACGCGGAGCTCGTCGATCAGCACCGGCATCGCATACAGGTGGTCGAACGGGATGTCGAAGAAGCCCTGGATCTGGCCGGCGTGGAGGTCCATCGCCAGCGCGCGGTCGGCGCCCGCTGCGGTGATCGGGTTGGCGACCAGCTTGGCGGTGATCGGCGTGCGCGGCTTGGCCTTACGGTCCTGCCGGGCGTACCCGAAGTAGGGGATGATCGCGACGATGCTGCCGGCCGACGCGCGCTTGAGCGCGTCGATCATGATCAGCAGCTCCATCAGCGACTGGTTCGGCGGCTGGCAGGTCGGCTGGACGACGAAGCAGTTGACGCCGCGGACGTTCTCGCCGACCTCAACGTAGATCTCGCCATCCGAAAAGTGGGTGACGTCGGCACGGCCGAGCGGGATCTCGACGAACTTGCAGACCTCGTCTGCCAGCGCGCGATTCGAGTTACCCGTGAAGATCGATAGCGATTTCAGCACCGCGATGCGTCCGGTTAGGACGGCGATCTACCAGCCAAAACCCGGCCACGTCAAGCGTAAGCAGTGAGGTCGCGAACTTACGAGCGATATGACCGCCCTAGATTTGTTCGGATCGGAGCCCGAGCTGTTTGGCCCGCGACAGCAAAACGTCGACCTGGGCTTGACCTAGCTCGGTCGCTTCATCGACCAGCATGACCGGCACGCCGTCCTGGACCGCGTAGCGCAGCCGCGAGCTGGGGCACAGCAGGAAGCCGTGGGCCTCGTCTGCGTCATCCTCGCCGCGCGGGAAATAGATCAGCGGCGCCTTCGACTTGGGGCAGACCAGGACTTCGAGCAGCTCGGCGGGCAGCACAGGCTAACCTCGTAGCGCGCCCGCCGAAAAAACAAAAGGGGCGCCGGAGCGCCCCTGGCTGACTTTATCGAGCCTGGCTTACTGCTTCGGCGCGGCCGGCGGGGCCGCCGGGGCGGTCCCCGGAGCCGGCGCGGTCGCCGGCGCCTGCTGGCGGGTCAGGTGCGAGATCAGCTGGAACTCGACGCGGCGGTTCTTGGCGCGCGCGGCGTTGAGCTTGGCGCCCTTGAGGTCCTTCGGGTCGACCAGCGGCGCGGTCTCACCCAGGCCGCGCGAGGTCAGGCGAGCCTCGTCGATGCCCTTGCTGACGAAGTAGGCCTTGACCGTGTCGGCGCGGGCCTGCGACAGCGCGGTGTTGTCCGGGAACTTGCTGCCCTTCTTGAGCGGCAGGTCGTCCGTGTGGCCCTGGATCTCGAGCTTGAGGTCCGGGAACTCCTTGAGCACCGCGACCGCCTTGTCGAGGGTCACGTTCGACGACGCCTGCAGCGCCGAGTCGCCGAGCTTGAAGTTGATGCCCTGGATCACGCCCGTGAACTGCTTGAGCTTGGCCGGGATCTCGTCCGGGCAGCCGTCCTCGTCCTGATAACCGTTCTTGGTCTCGGGCTCGGTCGGGCACTTGTCCTCGGCGTCGGGCACGCCGTCGTTGTCGTTATCCGGGTCGGGGCAGCCGTCCTCGTCCTGGAAGCCGTCCTTGTCCTCGGCCTCGTTCGGGCACTTGTCCTGCGCGTCCGGGATGCCGTCGTTGTCGTTGTCCGGGTCGGGGCAGCCGTCCTCGTCCTGGAAGCCGTCCTTGTCCTCGGGCTCGTTCGGGCACTTGTCGACCGCGTCGGGGATGCCGTCGCCGTCGTTGTCGAGGTCGGGGCAGCCGTCCTCGTCCTGGAAGCCGTCCTTGTCCTCGGGATCGTTCGGGCACTTGTCGGCGGCGCCGACGATGCCGTCGTGATCGGGATCGTTATCCACCGGCGGGGGCGGCGGCGCCTCGTGGCGGCCCCACTCCTTGTAGACCGAGAACAGCGCTTCGAAGTCCTCGGTGAAGCCGTCGTCCTTGCTGCTGGGCGGGAACAGGATGCGGCCGTCGACACGGATGCCCCAGCCGCCGTCGATGCGGTACTTCATACCGATGCCGGCGTAGAGCAGGGCGTCGGTGTCGTGCGCGATCAGGTGGTCGTTCTTCGAGCCGCCGTTGTCGACGACCGAGAACGCGCCGCCACCGGCGAGCACGAACGGGATGAAGTGGGCGGTATCATCCCACGCGCGAAACTGCGCGATGAGGTGGCCACGATAGGTCAGGTCCCACAGGTCGAAGATGTCCTTGCGCGACTCGGTGGGGATGCCACCGAACTCGCCTTCGACGCCGAGCACCGAGCCAAAGTAGATGCCGATGCGCGCGGCGAACAGGGCGGAGTTGCGCTCCGAGTCGGCGTTCGCGACGTCATCGACACCCAGCTCGTTGGAGTGTGAGAACGTGTGAATACCGGCGCTGAGGCCGATCTCGACGTTCGCTTGCGCGACGCCAGCCGTGGCGAACACGCCGCCCGCGGCGAGCGCCGCGAACAGAGTGGGCCGAATCGAGTAAGTCGAACGATTCATCGTGGTCGATCCTTTGCTGTCGTTCCTCCGCCAGATCATCCAGCGATGGAGCACGACTAGTCTTGATAGTCGTCCAGCGTGTTTAACCGCTTACAGGGGTGCGTTTCCAGTATGTGCGACCACTTCGTGAGAACTGGGGCGCTCGGCTGTCAGCCGCGCGGCTTCCCGGTGAAGAACTCACGATCGACACGCAACGATTCTGGAATTTTATCTCGTCGAGCCCGGACTGTCTCACGCGAGGCTGAATAACGCCCCGGGAACGTCGCCGGCAGCTGGAGAGTGCGCGGCATATATAAGGTCGCGCACGCCGGGCCGCCTCCCGCCTTACCAAACAGCTCGAACAGCGGGACGCGGTGACTGGTGAGCCCCAGGGCATCGATCGAGCGCGTGAACTCGGCGGAGACTCCGTCGGGGACGAGCACGCCATCGCCGACCTGGCGCGAGTTGCCGGCGTACTGCTCGACTGCGTCGTGCGGCTCGATCGCCACGATCCGGTCTACCCCGAGCGCTCGTGACACAGCGTCGGCGCCGTCGCCGTACAATCCACCTCGATAATGAACCAGCATCGGCGGGCCGCTGGTCGGCCGCGCGCCGAAGTGCACGGTGTCGCCGTGAAAGTGGGGATACACGAGCTCGGCATAGACCCGGGAGGCCTCGTCGATCCCGATGAAGTCAGCGGCAAAGGCCACTCCCGCGCGAGAGCTGCGCGCGCTCTTGGGGGTGGTGCCCGCATCGTAATGCCCGGGCACTGCATACGTGAGGACTACCTGATTCCCGACGACCGCAATATCCGCCATGCCCTCCCAGCGATGCGGATTGTCAGTCACCTCGAGCGCCAGCCCGCCCGCGGCCGCGATCTCGCCGAGCAGGTCGTAGTAGTAGTCGGCCTCGACCCGGCGGTGCTCGAGCATGTTGGGCATGACCGCGCGCAGCCCGCGGCCGTCGACGCTGACCCACGGGCCGTTGGCGGCGAACACCCGGCCGGTCATCACGCGGGCGATGTTGCCCAGGACCTCGCGCGAGCCGGCGGGCCGGATGTCGCCGTCGCCGTCGACCTCGAGGCTGGCGTGGCCCAGGAACGGCTCGTCGGCCGCCTCGAACTGGTAGATCGCGTCACCGCCGCACGCGACGATCGCGTCGAGGATCGACAGCCACTCGTCGTACGCCTGGCGCGGCGAGTACAGCAGGTGGGTGACCTCGCTCTTGTAGTTCGCGCCGGCCTTGTTGAGCGTGGCCGGCACGGGCGGCCGCACGATCAAGAGGTTGCCGTAGACGTCGGGCAGTCGGGTCATGCGCCGGAGACTACCGGAAGTCGCTTGACCGCGGCATGGCGCCGGGCCATCGCGCACACGGCGTCGACCCACGGCGCGGTCGCGTTGAGCGACGGCACGAGGATCAGCTCCTCGCCGCCGGCCTCCTTGAACTGGGCGCGCGCGCGGATCCCGATCTCCTCGACCGTCTCGAGGCAGTCGGCGACGAACGCCGGGCACAGCACGGCCATGCGCTTGACCCCGACCTGGGCCAGCCGATCGATCACGTGATCGGTGTACGGCTCGATCCACGGCGTGCGGCCGAGCCGCGATTGGAAGCAGATGGTGTAGCGCTCGGTCTCGAGCCCGAGCCGGCGGGCCAGGTCGCGCGCGGTCGCGAACGACTGGGCGCGGTAGCAGCTCGGGTTCTTGCGCTCGTCGCAGCAGGTGTCGCGCGCGAAGCAGATCTCGCCCGTCGCGTCGGTCTTGGTGATCTGGCGGACCGGCAGGCCGTGGAACGAGAACAGCACGTGGTCGGGCTGGAAGTCGGCGAGCACCGGCCTGGCGACGTGCTCGAACGCCGCCAGGAACCCGGGGTCGTCATAGAACGCCGGCACGAAGTCGAGCGCCGGCACGTTCCAGCGCTCGGCCGCGAGCGCCATGACCCGGGCCTGGGCGGTGCCGGTCGAGGACGAGGCGTACTGCGGGAACAGCGGCAGCACGACGATGCGCTCGACCTGGGCCTTGGCGAACGCGTCCAGCGCGCCGGTCAGCGACGGGTTG
>DASWOO010000757.1:0-5371 GCA_036404335.1 Kofleriaceae bacterium | reverse complement strand
GGCAACCGCTGGGAGTGGCGCGGCGCCCCGGCGCGGCGCAAGCTAGCCGCGTGCGCGCGATCGCGATCTGGGCCGTGCTGATCTGCGGCGTGGCCCGGGCGCGCGCCCCGGTGGCGGCACCGGACCACGGTCCGCGGCTGGGGGACGAAGCCGCGCCGGTCAGCTACGACCTGACGCTCGAGCTCGATCCGGACCGCGCGGACTTCTCCGGCCACGTGGTGATCGCGATCGACGTCGCCGCGCCGACCCAGATCCTGTGGCTGCACGCGGTCGAGCTCGAGATCACGCGCGCCACCGTCGGCGACGCGCCGGTCGCGGTCGTCGACGGTCCAGCCGGGACCGGGCTGCGCGGCTTCCGGCTGCGGTCAGCTGCGACCGGGCGGGTGAGCCTGGCGATCGACTACACCGGCCACGTCCGCGACATGTCGTCGGCGTCCGGTAAGGCGGAGGAGGGCCTGTTCCGCGAGCGCGCCGGCGGCCGCTGGTACCTGTACTCGCAGGCCGAGTCGGTGTTCGCGCGCAAGATCGTGCCGTGCTTCGACGAGCCGCGCTGGAAGCCGAGCTGGCGGCTGACCGTGATCGTGCCGCGCGGCCAGGTCGCGCTGGCCAACGCGCCCGAGGCCGGCGCGCGCGCGCTGCCGGGCGGCCGGCGCCAGCTGCGGTTCGCCGAGGCGGCGCGGCTGCCGAGCTACCTGTTCGCGGTGGCGGTCGGGCCGTTCGCGCTGATCGACGCCGGGCGGGTCGGCCGCAACCACCTGCCGGTCCGGCTCGCGGTCCAGCCGGCCGACGCGCGCAAGGTCGGCGCGGTCGCCGGTGAGCTGGCGCGGATCGTCGACGCGCTCGAGGCCTACGTCGACGCGCCGCTGCCGCTGGCCAAGCTCGACCTGGTCGCCGTGCCGCGGTTCTTCGGCGCGATGGAGAACCCGGGGCTCGTCACGTTCGCGCGGCCGGTGCTGGTCGGCGGTCGCGACCGCGTGATGATCGTGGCGCACGAGCTGGCGCACCAATGGTTCGGCGACGCGGTGACGCCGCGCTGGTGGGAAGATCTGTGGCTGTCCGAGGGCTTCGCGACCTGGCTCGGCCAGCGGATCGCGAGCGAGCTCGGCGCCGGCTGGCCGGTGCTCGACCAGCACGACGCGCGGGCCGCGGCGCTCGCCGAGGACGACCGGCTGGCGGCGCGGCCGATCGTCCACCCGGTCGAGACCTCCGACGAGGTCGAGCCGATGTTCGACGCGCTCGGCTACGAGAAGGCGTCGGCGGTGCTCGGCTCGTTCGCGCAGCTCGCCGGGCGCGACGTGTTTCGCGCGGCGATCCGGGCGTACGTCGCGGCGAACACCGGCCGCACGGTGACGTCGCAGGCGTTCCTCGACGCGTTCGCCGCCGCGACCCGGCCCGAGCTCGCCGCGGCGCTCGCCGCCGATCTGCGCCACGCCGGGACGCCGGCGGTCGAGCTCGCGCTGCGCTGCACCGGCGCGCCGGCGCTGGTCGCGAGCGCGCGCGAAGGGCTCGCCGTGCCGGTGTGCGTGCGGTTCCCGGCCCGGCCGGGCGCGCGCGATCGGACGCGGATGTGCGTGCTCGCCGGCGCGCACACCGAGCAAGCGCTACCGGCCGGCGCCGGGTGCCCGGCGTGGCTCGCCGGCAACGACGGCGGGCAGGGCTACTACCGGGTGATCGCGCGCGCCCCGGCCGCGCCGATCGCCGAGCTCTCGGCCGCCGAGCGGCTGGCGCGCGGCGACGACGACGCGCTGGCGCTCGTGCACGGCGACCTGGGGCTACCGGCGGCGCTCGCCGAGCTCGCGGCGCTGGCGCGGACCCACGACCGCCATGCCGAGCTGGCGGCGCTCACTCTCGCGCGCGCGATCGACGGCCTGCTGGCTGATCCGGATCGCCCGGCGTGGACGGCGTGGCTCGCCGCGCAATTCGGCCACCGGCTGACCGCCGAGGCGCTCGCCGATCCGGCGCGGCCGGTCGGCGCCGCCGTGCGCGATGCGATCGTCGAGCTCGCCCGCGGCGCGGTGCCCGCCGAGGCGCTGCGCCGCGCCGGGGTCGCGCTGGCCCGGCACGCGCTCGCCGACCTGAGCCTGATCCTCTGGGTCGACACCAGCGACGCCGACGAGCTGTACCGCCGCGTGGTTAAGGCCGCCGGTGAGGCCCGCCAGGCCGACGAGCAGCGCGCGGTGCTCGAATCGCTCGGCGCGTTCCCCGGCCGCTACGCGCCGCGCCTGGTCGACGCGTTGCTCGGCAAGCAGCTCGCCGCCGGCCCGGTCTGGATCGCGCTGGCCGCGATGCTGGGGCGCGGCGAGGCGCGCATGGCCGCGTGGCGCGCGATCCACGATCGGCTCGCGCCGATCCTGCGCGCCCTGGCGCCGGCGGAGCTGCCGGGGGCGATCGCCGCGCTCGGTGCGCTGTGCGATGCCGGGGCGCGGGCCCAGCTCGCCGCCGAGCTCCCGCCGCTGCTCGCGCCAGGCTCGGCGTCCGCCGCGCCGCTGCGCGAGGCGCTGGCGGCGATCGACCGCTGCGTCACCCGGCGGGCCGCGCTCGGCGACGTCGCGCAGGCCCTGGCCGCGGCTTCGACACCGCGCCGCTGACTGGGTTCCGCGAATCTTGCCGTCGCCGGGTCGTCGCCGGATCTCCGGCGCTCACCGCCGGGGCGCCCGCAACCCCGCGCACCGTGCCGTGTCCCCCGCTGCATGGGCGCATCTCTGGGGACCGGTGACAAGAAGTCGGTCAACGTCGAGCTCAACATCGTGCCGTTCATCGATCTGATGAGCTGCCTCACCGCGTTCCTGCTGGTGACCGCGGTCTGGGTCAACATCGCGCAGCTCGAGATCCGGCCGGCCGGGCGGGCCCACGAAGGCGTGCTGTGCATCGACAGCGAATGCGACAAGCCCAAGCTGTCCGTGCTGCTCGACCCCGACGAGATCTGGGTCGGCGTGTCGCGGGTCAACGAGTTCACCAAGATCCCGCGGACCGCGGCGGGCTACGACTGGACCAAGCTCGAAGAGGTGCTGCGCCAGCAGAAGCAGTCGCCGTACTTCGCGACCGAGACGGCGATCGAGGTCGCGGCCGAGAGCAGCGGCGCGCACCCGGTCGAGTACCAATCGCTGATCGCGACGATGGACGTCGCGCTCAAGAGCGGGTTCGCCGACGTCGGCCTGACCGACGCGCGCGGGCTGTCGGCCTATCCGACGATGTGATCGCGCGCGAACTGCCGGGTGTGCCACGCCGGTAGCTCGGCCAGGCTCGCGAACACCACGTCGGCGTGGGCCAGCGCCGGCGCCGGGTCGGCCCCGGTCGAGACCGCGCAGGCGATCGCGCCGCACGCGCGCGCCGCGCTGATGTCGTGCACGGTGTCGCCGACGACCACGACGCGATCGATCGGCCCGCGCTCGCGCGCCCGCTCGATCGCCGCCGCGACCAGCGCCGGCCGCAGGTGCGAGTCGCTGCCGTAGCCGCCGAGCGCGAACCGCCCGCCGAGCCCGGCCAGCGCCAGCTTGGCCTCGGCGCCGGCCTGCACGTTGCCGGTCGCGACCCCGAGCACGACGTCCGGCTGATCCGCCAGCCAGGTCAGCGTCTCGACCACGCCGTCGAGGATGTCGATGCCGCCCTCGGTCAGCTCGCGCTGCAGCAGCGGCAGGTAGGCCGCGAGGAACGCGTCGCGCTCCGCCCCGGTCGCCGGCCGGCCGCGATGCGCCTGGAAGATCTCGTCGATCAGCGCCGGGTCGGTCTTGCCGCCGAAGCTCATGCCCTCGCAGGCGCGATCGATGCCGTGATCGCGCGCGAACACCAGGTCGAACGCCTTGCGCCCCGAGCGCCGCGCGTGGAGCAGGGTGCCGTCGATATCGAACAGGTAGAGGATCACGGCTTGGGCGCAGCGCGCTTGGAAGGGATCGACGGCTGGACCGGCGGCTTGCCGCCCTGCGGGTGGCGCTCGGCCCAGCGCCGCGCGGCGTCGATCAGCCCGTCGAACGTGTCGCGCATCGCCCAGGCCTTTTCCTTGTAGGTGCGCAGGCCGTTGACCCGGGCCAGGCCGTCGGTGAACGCGCTGCGCACGCCGACGCACGCGGCGTCGTGCTCGAACTTGATCGCCGTGCCCTCGTAGATCCGGAAGCACGCCTCCTGCTGGCCCTGGTTGTACAGCGGCGCGCCGCTCTCGATCGTCTCGCCGATCTGCTGGACGACCTCGTTGATCTGCTCGAGGTTGCAGCCGTCGTACACCGAGGTCTCGAGCTGCGGGACCTTGCGCTCGATCTGCACGCCGTCGTCGTCCGGGCTGCGGTGGTTGCGGCGCACCTCCTCCGCCACCGCCCCGGTCTGGCGCGCGAAGCTCTCGAGCGAGATCAGCTGGCGCTGGGCGACCAGCGGCTTGAGATAGTTCGCCGGCACCGCCAGGTTGAGGTTCTGGCCCGCGGTGATGATCGCGGTGGTCACGCCGATCACCTCGCCGGCCTGGTTGAACAGCGGCCCGCCGCTCGAGCCCGGCGAGATCGCCGCCGAGATCTGCAGGACCGTGATGTCGTTGCCGTGGCGGATCTGCGAGATCAGGCCATTGGTGACCGAGTAGTCGAACACGCCGAGCGGGTTGCCGATCGCGATGATCGGGTCGCCGGCGGCCGCGGCGTCGCTGTCGCCGAGCTTGAGCGTCGGCAGCGGCTGGCGCGGCTCGATCCGCAGCAGCGCGAGATCGCGGCCGAGATCGATGCCGGCGATCTGCTTGACCGGGTACTGCGAGCCGTCGTGCAGCTTGACCTTGATCACCGTCTCGCCAGCGACGACGTGCAGGTTGGTGGCGATGATGCCCGCGCGATCGACGACGAACCCGGTGCCGACCTTCTCGCTGCCGGCCTCGACGATGACGATCGCGTCGGTCGAACGCTGGATGATGTCGCGCGGGGTCAGGCGCACCGGCCCGTTGCTCGACGAGGTGCCACCGCAGCCAGCCACCGCGAGGACCGCGACCACGCATAAACCGCGCATGTCACGATGATACCCCGCGCCGCGCCGGGCGCACGGCACCGGCTATGGCGAAGTGTGCCAGTCCGACGAGCCGGCGCCCGACGAGCCCGAGGCCGACGAGCCCGAGCCGGGGCTCGATCCGGCGCGCGGGGGCGGGGAGACGTCGCGGCTGCCGCCGAGCCGGATCTGGCGCAGGCCGCTCTCACCGGCGTGGCGGAACGCCTTGATCGCCGCCAGACCCTTGTGCGGATCGATGCCCGACCGGACGCCGGCATCGAGGTGCTGCTGGTAGAGCTTCATGCGCACCTGCTCCCAGCTCGGGCACGCCACCGCCTGGCTCGCCTCACACGCCGCCAGCGCCTGGTTGGCGTAATCGAGCGCGGGCACGACGTCGAGCCGGTCGACGTACGCGACC
>DASWOO010000756.1:0-9861 GCA_036404335.1 Kofleriaceae bacterium | reverse complement strand
ACCAGCGGCCCGAGTACGGCGACATCCCGGTGGTCTCGGTCGTGTCGCCCGGGCTGCGCGTCGACATGAAGATGGCGATCCACTTCGCGCGCAAGCCGGATCACTGAGCGAGCGAGACGTCGATCCGCAGGACGTGCGCGGCCTCGAGCGCGCGCAGCACGGCGAGCTCGTCGGGCGCCACCAGCGACGCGACGGTCGAGGCCTCGGTCACCTCGCGCAGGATCGCCGCCTGCGCCGGGGTCAGCGCCAGCGGCGCGCGGTAGCGCTTGAACGTGATCACCGGCGCGTCGCCGTCGAGCCGGCGCTGGTCGACGCCGGGCACGAACCGGACCCGGGCGCGCGCGACGAGCGCCGGGCCGAGCTCCGGATCGAGCGCGACCGGCTCGCCGGCGAACACCAGCGAGGTCACGCCGAGCCGCAGGCACGAGCCCGCGAGCTCGTCGAGCGTCGCCGGCAGGTCGCTGCCGAACCGGTGGTCGGTCAGCACGGCGCCCGGGTCCGGCGCGCCGGTCAGCGCGCGCACGCAGCGCCAGACCTCGCGCGACAGCTCGAGGTACTCGGCGCCGTCGAACCTGGGCCGCATCGGCGCGGCCCGGACGATCACGCCCAGGCCCTCGGCGCCGAACCCGCGATCGCCCACGTCGCGCGGCACGGCGTCGGCCGCGACAAACGCCGGCGCCGGGCCGGACTCGGAGCTCGGCTCCGGCGCGCCGTGCACGCGGGTCCACGCCGCGCGGAGCTGCGCGCGCAGCCCGGCGGACACCTGCTCGACGAGCTCGTCCTTGCTCGCGACCCTCCGGCCGAGCGTGACGGCCTCGACGACGCGCGGGGCCAGCGCCTCGGGGACCTCGGCCGACAGCCAGTGCAGCGCGGCGCGCAGCCAGCTACCGAGCGCGGCGCGGTCGTTGGCCTTCTTGGCCTCGAGCTGGGCGAAGCACAGCCCGTGGTACAGCAGGTCGCCGTCGGAGCGCAGCCCGTCGATAATCGCGAACGCGCGGCCGTAGTAGGCCTGGGCCGTCGGCAGATCCTCGGCCTTCTTGTAGAGCCGCGCCTGGTTGATCGAGTTGATGTACGTGGCGTGCCAGTCGGTCGGGCTCGCGGCGGCGAGCGCGTGCTCGATCGTCTTCTCCAGCGACAGCGCGCGGTCGAACTGGCCGAGCCGCAGCTGGTTCAGCGCCGAGATGTTGAGCAGATAGAGATAGGCGCGCGAGCCGGTCTGCGCGCTCATCAGCTCGCGGGCCTGCGCGAGCAGCGGCTCGGCCTCCGCCGCCTGGCCGGTCATCGTGAACGCCCAGCCCTTGCTCTGCAGGAGGCCCAGCCGCATCGGCGGCGGCAGATCGTCGCTCGGCAGCGGGCCGTGGGTCGCCGCCGCGAAGTCGCGCAGCCGCAGCAGGATGTGCTGCCGCACCGAGTCGCTCGCCGCGCGCAGCCGGTCGGCGCGCGCCCGGCCCCGGGCCTGCGCGAGCAGCCGCAGCGCGAGCTCGTGGCCGCCCTCGCTGAACCGATCGATCGCGCTGCTGAGCAGTGCCGCGGCGTCGCCGTCGCTCGGCGCGCGCTCCTCGCACGCCACGGCGTAGGCTTGGAGCCACTCGAACACCGGGGGCAGCCGCTCGACCGCGAGCCGCATCAGCCAGTCGCGCGCCGGCGCCTCGCCGCGCAGGAGCGGCGACAGCACGACGCGGCCATCGGCCAGGTCGACGCGATCGCCGGGCGCGACCTCGGCGAGCTCGACGAGCCCCGCGGGGATCACGCCGGGCACCCTGCCCAGCACGCTCGGTGCCGCGGCCGGCCCGCGCCCACCGTGCCAGCGCAGCGCCACGCCGTCGGGGTCATCGCCCTGCCCGGCGAACACCAGGCGCAGCCGGCAGCCGGCCTGATCGCCGCCCTGCGCCAGCAACCGCACCAGCGTCAGGTCCTCGCGGTCCCAGCCGCCCGCGAGCGGCGCCAGGATCACGATCCAGCCGAGCTCCCGGCGCTGGACCTCGCCGAGGAGCTCGACCGCGGCGCGATGGGCGAGCAGCAGGTTGAAGTCGCCGCGGGCCTCGTTGTCGGTCAGCTCGCCGTAGTAGCCGCCGTTGTGCGCCTGGGTCTCGCGCGCACCCATCCGCGGCTGGAGCTCGGCCGGGAACGCCAGGCCGAGCTGGGCGTACAGCGCGCGGGCGATCCAGTGGCCGCGCCAGGCGCCGAGCGCGACGTCGGCGAACACGCACTGGCTGGCGAGCTGATCGCGCGCGAGCCCGAGCTCGGCCGCCAGCTCCGCCCAGGACCGGAACCAGGTCGCGTCGACCGGCGTCCGCCCCGCCTTGCGATGGATGATCAAGCGTCCAGCTGGCGTTGGATGTAGTGGAGGATCGACTCCGGGCTCAGCAGCGTGGTCGGCAGGCTCGCCATGAGCAGGTTCCTGAGCCGGGCCGGCGGCGGCTGCCGCGACAGATCCTGGCCGAGCTGCCGGCTGAACGCCTCGCGCACCTCGGGCTTGGCCAGCGAGCACAGCTGCGGCCAGATCCCGCTGACCCGCACCGCCAGGTTGTACCAGTAGACATCTTCCTCGAAGCACCAGAACGAGATCCCCATGTCGGTCTCGGTCAGGAGCATCCAGTTGCGCTCCATCTGGGTCACGGCGTCGCGCAGGTTATCGAGGCCGAACTTCTTCAGGAAGCGCTGCTGCTCCTCTTCGGTCTCGTAGCCGCGCAGCGTGTACTGGGCCTCGCGGATCTCGACCATCTTGGTCATCGGGATCAGCCGCTGCGCCAGCGGATCGTGCTTGAGCCGCGCGTCGAGGAACAGGCCGAGCAGGTATAGCAGCCGCGAGTAGTTGGTCGTGGCGTGGGTCGCCAGCGACGCGCCGTGCTCCGGCGCGATCTTCACGTCGAGGTAGTCGATCGGATACTCGATCGACAGCGCGAGGTGGCGCACCGACCTCGGCAGCTCGGCGGCGTCGAGGTACTCGGGGCAGTCCTCGAGCGCGAGCGCGACCAGGCGGCGCAGCCGGTCGTCGTCGCCGAACCAGCGCTTGTCGAGCCACGGCACCGGCGTGTAGGCCGGCGTCGGCCGATCCGCGCTGTGCTTCGAGTAGTGCATCAGCGCGCCGGCGAGCTTGGCGACCAGGTGGTACTGCTGGCCGACCAGCAGCCCGCCGAGCTTCAGGATCTTCGACTCCGGCGACAGCGCGACGGGGTCGAGGGTCGGCGGATTGATATTGATCGTGTACTGCAGATTCTGGAGCAGCACGGTGTTGTTGAACGGCTCGAGGCCGCGCCACTCGGGCGCGCCCGCCTCCGCGACGACGCGGTCGAGGTTCTCGAGCAGCGCGACCGCGTCGAGCCGCTTCTGATCGATGATCCCGTGGGTCTCGAGGTAGGCCTGGAACCGGGCGAGCTTCTCACCCTCACCGAGCACGCTGGTGGCGAACAGCCGCAGGCTGCGCTTCTTGTAGAACGCCGCCTTGGCGACGTCGATGATCTGCTGCGCGTCCGCCGGATCCAGCGCGCCGGCCGTCACCGCGGCCGCGACCGTGTAGCGGATGTTGACCATCGCGTCGGTCAGCGACACGAAGTCCTTGGACTGATCGAGGTGCGCGACCGTCACCTCGTCGTCGTCGGCGACCACCCCGGCGCGGAAGTCCTCGACGACCCGGCCGAACCCGAGCATGCCGAACGGCGCGAGCTCGATCGCGCGCAGCGCGCCCATGCTCGAGCAGCCGATGCACGTGCCGCCGCGGACCATGAAGTGCATGATCTCCTTGTGCCACACGGCCGCGTAGCGCTCGAACAGGCCGTCGACGATGACGATCCGGCGATAGCCCTCGTCGTACGCCTCGAGCACGTTGCCGCAGCGCACCGGCGGGTGGAACACGAACGAGTCCGAGAGCCGATCTCGCCATTGCGAAAGCCCGGAGAGCGTCGGCCCCGCGAACACGAGGGTCTTGGGGTTGGGCTCTCTATTCCTGCTCGACCGCATGGAAGACCTTTCTGTCGTATCGCAGCTTCGGGCACACCACGGTCACGACCGGGATGCCACCGTATTCGGCGCGCTCGTGGTTGAAGTAGCACGCATCCGGGAACCCGTTGCGCTCGAGGACCTCGACGGTCCAGCGGATGACCTCGGCGAACGAGGCGAAGCTCGGCGCGCGGGGCACGTCGGCCCAGCGGACCGGCGTGGGCAGCACCGGCGACGACGGCGGGAACACCTTGAGCGTCTCGGGATCGAGGTGCTTGTACGCCTGCGGGAACATGTCGTCGCGCGAGCCGGTGATGTACGTGACCCGGACCTGGATCGCCTCGGTGATCGCCCGCAGCAGCGCGATCTCGGGGAGGTGGTGCGCGCCGTAGCCGTCGCTGAGCGGGCTGCGGTCGCCGGCCTGACCGGCCGCCTGGCCGCTGAGCCGGGCGCGGAACACGGCGACGCCGAACGGCGACGGGATCGCGCGCACGCCGAGCCCGAACCCGGTGCGCTCGACGAGCTGCATCACCGCCTGCACCGCCGGGACCTCGACCGTCGTCAGGTCGAGGTTGTGCGCGCGGCGCTGCTCGAGGTCGAGCTTGAAGTACTCGCACACGCAGTAGCGCTCGATCAGCTCGTACAGGCCGTGGACGATCGCCTCTTGCGTCGTGTTGCCCGACGCCAGGCCGTTGGACGAGACGTCGAACGCGTGGAGCGACGCCTCCTTGCCCGCGATGTTCGAGCGATCGAGGTCGAAGTGGAACCTGGGCACCAGCACCCGCTCGCCATCCGCGAGGCGCTCGAGCTCGAGCCAGCCCAGCGGCTCGTGCTCCAGGAACAGCGACTGCCGCGTCGGGATCACCGCGAGCGACTCCGGCTCGAGGAAGCGCCGGCCGGACTGCCGCAGCTCGGCGGTGCTGGCGACCACGGCCGCGGGCGGCAGCCGCTCGGCGTGGAACATCTCGATCGACTCCATGATCGCCGAGATGTCCGCGAGGTCGCGCGTGATGCCCTTGCCCTGGCTGGTCGACAGCAGGCGGCTGTTGGGCCGGCAGCTGACCGACACCGGGATCTTGAAGTCGGCGAGGCCCTCCTGCGCCATGACCCGGGTGATCCCGAAGCTCGGCAGCAGCGGCCGGAGCCGCGCGAGGCTCTGCTCGGGCGACATCGCGCGGATCGTGCCGCCCAGGTCGAGGAATTGATCCGTCATTTGCGCTGCAACGGGTGGATGAGGCCCAGGTCGAGATCGAGGCCGGGCGAGACGACGGACACCACCGGGATGTCGCCCCACTCGGGCCGCTGGTGGTTGAAGTACGAGGTGTCGACGATGCCGTGCTGCTCGAGCGTGGCCAGGGTCCACTCCAGCGCCTGGTCGAACGCGGTGAACGACGGCGGGCGCGGCAGGTTGCCCTGGTGGACGTCGGCGACCATGCCGTCGCTGCGGGTGCGCAGATCCTCGAGCTCGAGATCCTGGTAGGTCCAGGGATACAGGTCGTCGCGCGAGCCGGTGATGACGGTGATCCGGCTCTGCACCGCCTCGGTGATCGCGCGCGACAGCGCGACCTCGGGGATGTAGTGCGCGCCGCAGCCGCCGTACTCCTTCTCGCGCCGCTTGAGCGGGCTCTTGTCGCCGATGTGCGCCGTGAACACCGGGATGCCGAGGTCGGTGTGCATCGCGACCGCCCAGACGTTGAGCCCGGTCGCGTCGAGCCGCTCGCGCAGATCGTCGATGTGGGGCACGCCGCGGAAGCTGTCGAGATCGACGAGCCGCCGGGACCGCTCCTCGAGCGGCATCGTGTAGCGGAAGTGGTAGATGCAGTGCCGCTCGATCAGCTCGTACAGGCCGTGGACGATCGCCTCTTCCAGCGTGTTGCCGGATGCCAGGCCGTTCGACGAGATGCTCAGCGCCAGCGCCGCGATCTCGGTGCGCGGGGTCGCGGCGTCCATCGTGAAGATCGCGCGCGGACACAGCACGGGCTCGCCGCCGCGCAGGTGGGTCAGCTCGAGCCAGCCGATCGGCTCGACCTCGGAGTACAGCGAGCGCCGCGGCAGCTGCGGCAGCCGCATCGGATCGAGGAACCGCCGCCCCGAGCGCCGGATGTCCGCGACCGAGGCGATCAACGCCGGCGCCGGCATCCGCTCGGCGTGGAACATCTCGATCGCTTCCATGATCGCCGAGATGTCCGCGAGCTCGCGGGTCACGCCCTTGCCCTGGCTGGTCGACAACAGCCGGCTGTTCGGCCGGCACGCGATCGTCACCGGGATCCGGGCATCGCCCAGGCCCTCCTGCGAGATCACGCGGGTGATGCCAAAGGTCGGGAGCAGGGGCCGCAGCTTGGCGAGGGTCTGCTCCGGGCTCGACGCCCTGACCGTGCCACCGAGATCGAGGAACATGGTCACACCTTCAAGGTCGGGTCGATCTCCCGCTGCCACGCGAGCGCGCCGCCTTTGAGATTCTCGACGTGCGAGTAGCCGAGCTGATCGAGCACGGCGCAGGCGCGCGCGCTCCGGCCGCCCGAGCGGCAATAGACCACGATCGGATGATCGCGATCCGCGGGCAGCAAGTTGGCCTGATCGGCGAGCTGGTCGACCGGGATCCAGGCCCCGCCGAGGTTGCCGAGCTCGTGCTCGACCCGCTCGCGCACGTCGAGCAGGAAGAACGCGTGGCTCTCGCGCTGCCGGTCCTTCAGGCCGTGGACCGACAGCTCCGTCCAGCGCGCCGCGCCGGCGGCCTCGGTCGCGCACGCGAAGTCATAGCCGCCGAGCACGAGCTCGGCGGGGTTGCGGCACGACGGGCAGCTGGGGTTCTTGGCGTAGCGCAGCGTGCGAAAGCCGTGCGACAGCGTGTCGATCATCATCAGCTTGCCGGACAGCAGCGTGCCGATGCCGAGCTTCCACTTGAGGAACTCGAGGGCCTGATAGGTCCCGACCATGCCGGGCAGCACGCCGAGCACGCCGGCGCGCGCGCAGTCGGGGGCGAGGTCGCCCGACGGCGGCACCGGGAACACGCAGCGGTAGCAGCCCTGGGCCGGATCGACGCCGAACACCGAGACCTGGCCGGTGAACTTGAAGATGCAGCCGAAGAAGTTCGGTTTGCCCAGCTTGAGCGCCAGGTCGTTGACGAGATAGCGAGTCGAGAAGTTGTCGGTGCCATCCATGATGGCGTCGAACCCGGACAGCAGCTGCTCGCCGTTGGTCTCGTCGAGCCGGACCGGGAACGCCTCGACCTCGATGCACGGGTTCAGCGCCAGCAGCTTGGCGCGCGCCCGCTCGGCCTTGGACTTGCCGACATCGCTCGTGTCGAACAGCACCTGGCGCTGCAGGTTGCTCGCGTCGACGGTGTCCGCGTCGACGATGCCGATCCGGCCGACGCCGGCGGCCGCGAGGTACAGCAGCGCCGGGCTACCGAGCCCGCCCGCGCCGACGCACAGCACGCTGGCGCCCTTGAGCGCCCGCTGGCCGCGCTCGCCGACCTCGTCGAGCAGCAGATGCCGGAGATACCGGGACCGCTCGTCCGCGGTCAGATCTGGGGGGTTCATGCCGAGCAGGTGCTCAGCTGAAGAAGTGCTTGATGAGCAGGGTAATGCCGGCGCCAAAACACAGTCCGACGGCGACCAGCTGGAGCACGTCACTGCCCTGGAGGGCTTTGAGACGCGCATTGCCAATGCTGTTGAACAGCGCGAAGGCTCCGAACATGAGGATGAAACCTGCGACGATCACGGTGCGCATGTCGTGCTCCTTCAGCGAGAACCGTAGCACGTGAGGACGTGCTCAACCACCGGCCATGGCCAGGATGACCTCGACGGTGTCGCCCGGCTTGAGCGGCACGGACGAAGACGTCGCCGTGTAGATGCTGTCGCTGCCGAGCACCGAGAACGCGATGAACGGCGAGACTTCTCCGGAGGGCAGGAACAGGACTTTGCGCAGCTCTGGTGTGCCCTCACAGACGTTCGTGAGCACCTCGGTCAAGCTGGAGCCGGCCGCATGGTGCTCGAGCGCGCCCTTCAGCATCTTCTGAAACTGTGGCGGGAACATCAACGTCACCATGGAGCGGCTCGCCTCTTGGGTTCTTGACCGAGCTTAGGCGTCACAGCAAGCAGCGCCGGCGGCGCCGATCGCCGCGCCACCGATCCAGCCGGTCGACTTCAACCAGTCGGTCGTGCGCGAGCCGCCCATGAGGACCTCCATCTCCGCGGGAGTCATCTTGATGGGCACCGTCAGCTCGCCGGTCTGGATGAAGTGCTTGAACTCGTCGAAGTTCGTGTTCTTGGCGACGCGGATCGCGTAGCCCGACGCGACCTGGAACTCCGTCGGCGTCCAGCGGTCCACGGGGAGCTGGCCCTGGAGCCGCTCCGGCGGGTGCGGCTCGCGGGTCGCGTCGGTCCAGGTGCGGAGGCGGTCGTACATCGCGTGCATCTCCGAGTCGGAGGCATGCGTCTTGATCTCAGGAGTCTCGCTCATGCTGTAATCCCTTCTTTCCTTGGAAAATCGAAATCAGGCGTCGACGCAGGCGGCCGCGCCCGCGGCCACGACGGCACCGCCGCCCCACGCGCCGACGGCGCCGATCCACTCGGTCGTCCGCGAGCCACCCATCAGGACCTCCATCTCGGCGGGGGTCATCTTGATCGGGGTCGCCAGCTCGCCGGTGCGAAGGAACGCGTCGAACTCCGACAGCGAGGTGTGCTTCGCCACGCGGATCGTGTAGCCGGTCAGCACCTGGAACTCGTCAGCGTTGAACCGGGTCGGGACGTCCTCCGGGTTATCCGGCGCCTGACGGACCTCTTCGGTCCAGTTCCTACACTTCTGGTAATAGGCTTCGACGTTCTCGGGGGTCAGCTCTACGGGATGCATGATCTTTATGATTCCTTGTGGTTCGGGGAGATCGCCGGGCAATCGCCCAGTGTCTATCGATGTCATGTGTGCATCGGCAGATCAATGAAAGTTTTCCACTCCCTCGGAACTTTCATGGTGGCCTGGCTTACCGCCAACCGTTCGGGAGGTTCGCGCAGTGGCGCGACTCACAGATCGCCGGCCTGCGCCAGTTCCCGGCTCAGACCGTGGCGGCCATGCGGTCGACCAGCCACAGGTTCGGGACCGCCGCGGCGATCTCGGCGTCGGTCGGGAGCTGGGGCAGCTGGCCCGCCTCGGCCGCGGCCGCCGTCATCGGATACCGGAACAGCTCGAGCAGGCGATCGTGGATGTGCGTGAAGACCTGCTGGTTTTTCTCGTCGAGGTCGGTCGTCCAGCCATAGGCGAGGCCCTTGGCGAGGTGAAGCGAGCTCTTCTGCTTCATCGCGGCGAACGCGGTGGCGTCGCGCACGGCCTGCTTCTGCGGGGCGGTCAGCTCGAGCTCGAGGTACGCCAGCATCCGGTCGAGCTCGTGCTCCCAGTTCAGCAGCAGGCTCTCGTAGAACACGATGTGCGCGCCGAGGTCCTTCTGGGCCAGGAGAAAGCTGAGGACGTGAATGCCCCAGTCCTGGTGGGGCGCGAGCTTCTCCTGGGTGCCAAAGAAACGTTTGTGAAAGTCATTATGCGCGAAGCGGTGATACGACACGGCGACGTCGCGCGGATCGCGGATGATATAAACGATCTTCTCGAAGATCTTGAATTTGGCGAGGCAATCCGCGCGCATCGGGCTGTGCGACCAGACGTGCGAGGTCTGCGCCAGGTAGGCCTGGGCGTCGTCGATCGGCCAGTTGAACACCGGCACGATCTGGTACTGCAGGGTCTCGGGCGTGATCGAGACGAAGTCGATTCCGGACTGGCCGTCGAACGCGAGCTTCCAGTCCTTCGCCAGCTGGTAGATCGGCTGCTGCTTGATGAATGACGTGCTCGGCCGTCCCGCCTGCTGCAGGATGTGCTCGATGACGTTCCACAGCCAAAAGTTGCCGCTCTTCTTGAACCCGGCTTGAAGGATCG